>NZ_FZOB01000003.1 GCF_900188395.1 Desulfurobacterium atlanticum
CCGTTCCCATTCCGAACACGGAAGTTAAGCCCGCCAGCGCCGATGATACTGCCCTGGAGACGGGGTGGGAAAGTAGGGCGGTGCCAGGCTTTTTTATTTTGGTTTTCAATTTGTTTAGAAGATGGGGATAATAGTATAAATTATGTTATATGAAAAATGAACGATAATTGGGGGGCATAAAGATTCTGTTTTTTCAAATAAAAACCCAAGTATCAGGGAAGGGAATATAACTTTAAGCATTATTGGGTTTTTATAGGTTATCACATGGGTGATTCCAAACAAAATAGAAATCAATACATTCTCTTTGCTAATTATTGAACTGTTTTTCTTTTTTATACTTCCAAGGAGAATTCCCCTGAAAAATATCTCTTCTGGAATTGCTACGTAAAATGCTTGAAATAGAGAAAGTTTACCTATACTTTGCGGTATATTAAATTTTCCATCTTTGAAAATGAAAAACACTAATGTGTATGCTCCAAGAGTTGACAGTAAGGTTATAAGTGAAAGTTTTATATCTTTGCATTTAAAATTTAGCTTTATTTGTGTTTTAAACATTTTATCATATATAAATATGGGTAAAATTGTAAGGGAAAGAAAATTGATGATGTAACTGTATCTGGAAAAGCTGCCAATTATTATTAAAAGTAAACTAAACAGATAAATGACAAGTGTCCTTTCATATTTCATTTAGAGTTCCTGATAGTTTCAGGATGTTAAGAGCGTCTTTGTATATTGGCTGGTCTATGAAAAGTCCATTAAAGGTTATGCCGCCTTCTCCTTTCTCTTCTGCTTTTTTGTAAAGTTCAACAATTTTTCTGGCTTTTTCTATCTCTTCTTCTGAGGGAGAAAAAATGAGGTTGGCAATTTCTGTCTGTTTTATGGAGATACAGGATTTTCCACTAAATCCGATAATTTTATCTTCCATACATTCTTTTTCAAATCCTTCAAGGTCTTTGTAGTTCTGGTATGCTGGCGCTACCGGATAGACGTTATAGCTACGGCAAGTTGTTACAAAGTTGGCTTTTAAAAATTTGGCTGTGGGGGAAGTTTTGATTGCTGATTGAGGAAGCTTCAGATCGCTGAAAAGATCAAGTATTCCAAGATACGCTGTTTCAATTCTTTTTGAGGATTGTAAAATTTCTTTTAAGTTTTGAATACTTTTACCTGTTTCAATAGAAAGATGAATTTTGATTGTGTTTTCTCTAATACCTATCTTTTTCTCAAAAGCTGTGATGATTTTATCAAGAGCGATAACATCTTCAGGTGTTTCAACTTTACTAAGTCTTATTCCGTGTGGAATAGCTGGTAAAATTTCGCATATATCATCAAAGAAGAAAGAAGAGTCTATCGGATTAAGTCTTACAACTATCTGTTTATTTTCTGGATTTATGTTTGATAAGAATATTTTGAGAATTTTTCTTGCAATAGGTTTGTTTTTATCGGAGACCCCGTCTTCAAGATTAAAAATAATTATATCCACATCTCTTTCAACAATTTTTTTTAGATGTTTTATCTTGTCTCCTGAAACAAGAATGGCTGAACGGATAAATAGTTTCTTTACAGGTTCTCGTAATATCTCCTTTTTAGGTTCAAAAGTGTTTAAAATTTCAGGATTGCCTGTTTTTAAAGATTCTTCTGCTATTTTGAAAAAATTTTGAAAGTCCATATTTCTCTTCTCCCTTAGAAAGCTGCTTCTATACTTATAAAATAACTTCTTCCCGGTTGATTGTATCCGTAAGAGAGTTGATACTTTTTGTTTGTGATATTCAATATCTTACCAGATATTGTTATTTTTTCAGAAGCCTTATATGAAACAGATGTGTTAAATATTGAAAATGCTGGAAGGATACGATTGTTATATTGGTCGTCAAATCTTTTTGAGTAGTATATGTTTTCAACATTTAGAGATAAATTTTTAGATGGTTTGAAATTTAAATTGGTTTTTATCATGTTTTCAGGAACCTTAGGGATTTTATAAGTGTTTGTTCCGTTGCTCCATCTGCCGTTTGTGTAGGTGTATGATGTGTTAATCTGGGTTTTTTCCGTTAGTGATAGTTTAATGGAGGTTTCAATTCCTTCCACTTTTGAGTTGTTAAGATTTTTGTATGTGTTATAACCAAGTGAAGCATCATAAGTCCACACTATCTGGTTATCTATCTTATTGTAAAAATAACTTACTTCAACAGAATTGTCTTTATTGAACACCTTTAATAATCCTGCACTTATTCCTTTACTTTTTTCTGGTTCAAGGTCTGGATTTCCGTATGTTGCCGGCCAGCCAAACATCGGTGGATAATAGGAGTAAAGTTGTTCTATTGTTGGTGCTTTTAGTCCGTTTCCAAGCTGAAACTTTATAAAAGTTTCTTTTTCAACTTTAAAACTTCCAGACAATTTGGCAGTAGTGTAAGTTCCAAACGATGAGTATTTTTCAGCTCTTATTGATGGAGAAAGGGATAAATTTTCTGTTTTAAAAGAGGTGTTTAGGAATATGGCTTTTGTGTTTATAGTTTTTTCTCCGGTTGATGGTGAATTAGCTTTTGATTCTTTAAAATCAACCCCTGGAGACATTGTGATGTTTTTAAAGAAGATTTTTTTAAAGACTGATAGATAACCGGTTTCTCCTGTATAGGTGCCGTAGCTGTAATCTCTTTTCGTGCTTCCATATCCTGCAACAGTTTCAAGGATTGAACGGTCGGAAGTCAATATTTTAGAGTTAATGGTGGTTAGAATTTGTTGATAGTTGACTTCTCCGTTATCGTATTCATTTCTTCCTGTTTTAAAAGAGAAGAACTGTTTTATTTTTACTGAAGGTTTTGGAATTAGTTTTAGGTTAAAATTTATGAGGTGATAACTGCTACTTTCTCTGTCACCGTCTCCTGTGGTGTCGTAGCCGTTTGAATGGAAGTTTTCAAAGGTCATACTGAAAGCACTCTTTTTATCTCTTACACCGGTTTTTAGTGTTTCTTTAAGAGTGTCGTAGGAACCACCTTCAATTTTTAAAGTGGTTTTGTTTTCCGGTTCGGTTATGAAGTTGATCACACCTCCTACAGCTTCAGATCCGTATAAAGCTCCCTGAACACCTTTAAGTACTTCTATTTTTGTAAAGGAAGAGAAATCAAGGAAGTCTATGTCAGGTGTACCTTCTGGAGTTGATGGGTCGTTTAAGATAGGTGCACCGTTTATTAAAAACAGGATATATTTACTACCAAGTCCGCGAATATATACGTTTGATATCTGTCCCCAGCCGTTGTTTGATATAGTAATTTGGGGTTCTTCAAAGAAGATATCAGCAATAGTTTTTATACTGTTTCTTTCTATTTTATCTTTGTCAATTATTATACTTTCAGTGGTTAAAGCTTTTTCTGGAATGCGGGTTGCTGTTACTTCTACAGTAGCATTTTCTGTTGCAAGAGCTGCAGTTGGAAGAACAAAGGAAAGTGTGGCTAATATAAGCTTTCTCATAAAACCTCCATTTAGAAAACTATAAGCTTCTCATTTACTTTTTCAATTTTTGCAGGAACATTGTAAATAAGCTTAATGAAGCTTTCAATATTGTGGTTATAAATAAATATCTTTCCTTCTTTTATTCCAATAAGCTCATCTGATATGTTGAGAATGAAATTAAGGTCGTTTGATACTACAAGGACGGTCTTTTTTGTTTTTTTCATGATGGAAATAAACTTTTTTAATGTATAAGTGGTTTCTATATCAAGAAAGGCACTTGGTTCATCAAGAAGGATAATGGAAGGGTTAATAAGTTCAATTCTTGCAAGAAAAACTCTTACTTTTTCACCACCGCTTAGTGTATAGAACGGCTGATATTTGAATTTCACTAAAGAGTATTTTTCTAAAATGAGCTTTACTCTTTTTTCGGGGATGTTTTTAAGTTCAGATTCTATCTTTAGAATATCAAAAGGTGTTAGTTCCGTTGCTGGAAACTCTTGGGGAAGGTAATTGATTACAGATGTTCTATCTTTGACCGATAGGTTTCTAAGGTTTTTTCCGTCTATATAAATTTCTCCACTGTATTTTAAAAAACCTGATAGACATTTTAATAAAGTGGTTTTGCCGCTACCGTTCTTTCCGATGATTCCTGTTATTGTACCTTCTGAAATCTTAAAGGAAACGTTTTTCACTATATTCTTAAATGACAGATTTATAACTTCAAGCAAGTCTGTTGCTCCTTACAAGAATGGTTATGAAAAGAGGTGCTCCTGCCAGAGATACTATTACCCCAACCGGCACTTCTAATGTTGGGAAGAGAAACTTTAAAATAGCTTTTGCTATTAAAAGAGCATTTCCTCCTGTGAAAAATGAAAAGATTAGAAGGGGTTTTGTTCTCAAAATTTTAAGAAATCTCCCTATGTGAGGAATAACAATGCCTATAAAACCTATGATACCCGTAAATGAAATGGTAAGAGCAACAAAAAAAGAGGTAATTGTTATAAGGATTACCCTTTCCTTTTCAGGTGTTAATCCTGCAAAATAGGCGAAGCTGTCTCCGAGAGATAGAGCGTCGGCTTTTTTTGAAAATGGTATCAAAATAAAAAGGAGTAGAGTGGAGCTTAAAAATAGTAGGAAAGCAGTTTTAAGTGATGTGATAGGAATAAATCCCATAAGGAAGAAAAGTACAGATGGTAGTTTTTCATTACTTCCAACTGCAGAAAGGAAAACTATAAGAGCTGATAAAAGAGCGTTTATTCCTACGCCAAAAAGTATAAGTTTTACTTTGCTGTTTAAAATCTTTGCAGCAAATGTTATTATGCTAATAATCAGGATTCCTCCTATCATCGCAAAAGAGGAAGGATTTTTATCGGTTAAAAAGGCTATGACGGCTCCCAGTCCACTTCCTGCTGAGATACCAAGGATATAAGGGTCTGCAAGGGGATTTGAGAGAACGTTTTGATAAATCACTCCTGACACCGCAAGGATACTTCCGGCTGAAAGTGTCAGAAGAGCTTCGGGGATTCTTATGTTTTTTATTATCTCCTCTGAAGGAGATCCATATAATATGTAGAAAGCAGCCAAAAGAGAAGTTATAAATATTCCTGATACTATTTTTCGCAAACAGCCTTCCTCAATTCTTTTATTCCCTCTATTATATAAGGTCCCGGTTTTAAGAGATAGTCCGATTTGATTTTGATAGTTTTTATTTGGAAATTTTTGAAAAGTTTCTCTCTGCCATTTATCATGGATGTGAATATTATAAAGTCCGGTTTTTTAGAGATTATGTATTCGGGAGAAACTATTTTATATTTACCGTTTCCTGCAAGATTTATTCCTCCGGCGTCTTTTATTATTTCTCCGAGGTATGTTGAGTTCCCAGCTGTATATATTGGATTTGTGGAAAATATGATAAGTGTTTTTTTTCCTTTAAAACAGGTTTTAAGTTTTCTGATCTCTTCTGTGTAGCTTTTATAGAATTTTTTACCGTATTTTTTTCCATCTTTTCCTAAGAGGTTTCCTATGGAAATGGTAGCGTTCTCTATATCTTTTACCGTTTCTATTGTGAAAATTTTTACAGGGATTTTGAATTTTTTAATAAGAGAGATTACCTGTTTTGGTGTGAGGGATGTTCCTACCACAATGTCAGGCTTTAGAGATACTATCTTTTCAACGTTTGGGTTTATTATCCCTCCTATTTTTTCTTTCTCTTTTGCCTTTTCAGGTATTGTGCAGTAGATTGTGTCAGCTATGAGTTTATCTCCGCTTTCTGTGAAAAAAATTATTTCTGTAGTTGCCGGGGAAAGAGAGATAACTTTTTTTATCTCTGCAGAGGAGTTTTTGATTAAAAAGAAAAGAAAGAAAATCAACCAAAAAAGTTTTAATTTCATTTGAGCGCAGCTTCTACAATTTCGGACTTACTTTTTGCAGGTTCAAGGTCATCAAGCCATCCGGCATCAGGAGTAAGTTTCCTTTTAAACAGTTTCCCGACTTTTGATGGCTGTTTTGCTTGATGATATTTAAGATAAATTTCATCTCCTATAATGCCAACGATTTCTATTTTACCTGTTTTGTGAGACATTATGTATTTGAAACGTTTTGCGTGACCGTCAAGTTTCTGTTTTGCTTTTTCAACTATCTGGTATCCTTTCTTTAAAGGTACTTGAAAATGTTTTTTTACTCTCTTTACAGGCCTGCACTGGAAAAGATAGTATGGAACAACGCCTGCTGCTGTAAGTTCCTTCATAAGTGTTGTTATTGTTTCCGGGTTATCATTAACGCCTTTTAGCAACACAGCCTGATTGCTTACTATTACACCGTGTCTTATCAGACAGTCAACTGCTTTTTTTGCTTCTTCTGTGATTTCTCTTGGGTGATTAAAGTGGGTTACGAGATATATTCGTTTTTTAGTAGTTGAGTGTTTTGATAAAATATTGAGTAGTTTTTCGTCATTTATTATTCTCATAGGGTAGAATACAGGAGTCCTGCTTCCGATACGGATGAATTTAAGATGTTCAATTTTTGAAAGTTCTGATAAGAAGTGTTCTATAATTTCTGTTGGAAGAACGAGAGGGTCTCCACCTGATATTAGTACATTTGTAATTTCCTTGTGCTCTTTTATGTATTCAACCGCTTTTTCAAAAAGTTTTACAGTTTCATCTGTTGAAATTCCTACAAGTCTTTTTCTGAAGCAGTGTCTGCAGTAACCTGCGCATCTATTTGTTGCAAGTAGTAGAGCGGTTTCTCCATACTTATGCTGTAGTCCTGTTAGAACAGTATTATCCTTTTCTCCACTTGTATCATAAGAACCGGTAAGGTCAAGTTCATCTATTGAAGGAAAAATAATCTGTTTTATAGGGTCTTTAGGGTCGTTCCAGTTTATAAGCTTTGCGTAGTAATCTGGTACGAACATCGGGTGTTTTTTTATCACTTTTTCAAGTTTTATTTTTTCATTTTCCGGTATGGAAATATTGAAAGCTTTTTCTATTTCTTTTATTGAGGAGTATCCCGGTATTTTCATGATATGTCACTCCTTTCAGGTTTTACATTGAGGTTTGAAATGTGGGAAGCTTTCTAAAAATTTAGTTTTTACAGCAGGATAAGTCAACTTCAGATTCTTTAAAGATTTTATAGATTCCGGCAGCTATTAATGATCCAATTATAGGAGCGGTTATGTAAATCCATAAATAGTTGATGTTTCCTGAAATAATTGCCGGACCAATGCTTCTTGCTGGATTCATACTGGCACCGCTGATAGCTCCTCCAAAAAGAGCATCTATAGCAACGGTAAATCCTATTGCAAATGGTGCCAGATGTTTATTTCCTTTTGGATTAACAGCACTCATATAGATAACTATCATAAGAATAAATGTGAGTAGTATTTCCAGAATAAATGATTGCGAACTTGAACCTGAAGGGAGAGTGGCTCCAAGATAAGCAAGCTCTTTTGCATTTTTGCCAGTTTCTGAAAATAGGAAGGATATTAATAACGCGCCTGTTATGGCACCTAATATTTGAGATATTATGTAAGGTATTACTTTTTTCTTTTCTATGTTTTTTGAGACAGCAAGAGATATTGTTACTGCCGGATTCATGTGAGCTCCACTTATCTTTCCAAATGCAATTATTAGTAAAGTTACGCTCATTCCAAAAACGAGAGAGATGCCTAAAGCTCCGAGATTGTTGTAAAGTTTGTCAGTTACAATTGCTGAGCAGCCGGTAAAAACGAGAATAAATGTACTTATAAATTCTGAAACGATCTCTTTCTTCACTGTTAAAACTCCCGCTTTCTTGAAATTGGAAGTAGCATTATTCCAGAGAGTTTTTAGATATGCAAGTATTAGGTGGTGGATGTTTTTATAAAAGTGTTGAGGTTTTTAGTGGGGAGTTGCTGTTAAAACTACAAAAGTGGTTCTTATATGTTTAGAGATTTTAAGGGAGAGAGCTGGTGAAAGATGGCGGAGAGGGCGGGATTCGAACCCGCGGTACCGGTTATCCCGGTACAACGCCTTAGCAGGGCGCCGCCTTCAGCCAGCTCGGCCACCTCTCCTTTTTCAAAGTGGTGAGCCGCCCAGGACTCGAACCTGGGACCTACGGATTAAAAGTCCGTTGCTCTACCAACTGAGCTAGCGGCTCGTGTATGGCGGAGGGGGAGGGATTCGAACCCCCGGAGGGCTGGTTAGGCCCTCAGGTGATTTCAAGTCACCCGCCTTCAGCCAGACTCGGCCACCCCTCCAAAAAGGTGCGAATAGTAAAATAGGGTTTTGATGTGTAATTGTCAACCTTTTGCTCGATTTCAATATATGGTGGTTATCTTAATAATCTTTAAGTCTTATTATCAGAAGCTTTGGTTTTTGAAATACAAAATTTATAGAACTGTTGCAAATTGCTTTTGATTGTTTTTTTGGGTAACAAACTTTTTTGCGTAATGTTTAACATAGAAACCAAGCAAAGGTATTTGAATTATAAATCCTAAAATTACAAATAGAACCATAAGTGTTGCTTTTTCTACAGGAAATGTTATTAAAATAACAGCAAGGGTTATATTTAAATGCCTTACTGCAGAGGCAAAAGCTACTACTATTGCTTCTTCTGGTTTTAATATGTTCTTTTTGACAAGAAGATTTGCATAAATAGTGCTTATTATTATCATCGTTGTGTAGTAAATGATTAATGGAAATACTATCAATGGTATAATTTCTGGGTGAGTGAATAAAAGTTTTGTTCTGCTAAGTGATAAAACAAGAAAAGAGAGGATAACAATTCCTACACTGCTTATTCCTGAAAGTTCAGGTTTAATTTCTTTGTTAAATTTTTCTATTCCAAAACTTTTGATGAGAAATTTTCTGATTACTATTCCAATAATCATTGGGATGAAGAAAACGATAAGGATGCTCTTTATAAATGTTAATGAGCTGATTTCCATTTTGCTGCTTATTAAATGGGGTAGAATGAAAGGCACTGCTACAAATGCTGAAAATAAAAGATTGGATGGAATGAGAAACATTGCAGTTTCAATTTTTCCACCTGCAAGATTTGTCCATGCTGCTGTCATTGCGCTTGTGGGGATGAATGATAGGGTCATTAGAGCTATAAACAGTTCTGGATGATTATGGAAAAATAGTTTCCCTAATATATAAGCAATGAAAGGGGATACAGTAAAGTTTATTAAAAGGCTTAAAAATAGAACTTTTGGTTCCTTTAAATGTTTTAAAACTTCGTCTATTTTGAGGTTTATCATAACAGGCAGTATTACAAGGAACATCATTACGGATAAAATGAGAATTTTGGGTATTTTCCATCCTCCTGTTATGTAAACGTTTATAAGACCTGCAACAATTGCGGCAATAATGAAATAGGGTACGTTCTCTTTAATGAATTTGAGGTATTTCAATGCCAGTTTCATTGTTCTTCCTCCAAAATTATGTAATTCAATCTTGAATTTAAATATTGGAATTTTACGATGAATGTCAAGAAAAAAAAGGAGATGCAATTTCTACTTTGAAGTGGTGTTTAAAAGATTAAAATCCTTGAAAGTCAAGCTTTATTTGCTTTTTTGAATTTTTGTTGTTTAATTTTTATTAAAATTCATCCCGTTCATCTTTATAAGTTTTATACTCTCTGTCGGAGATTATTGAGTCTATAAATTTATCTATGTCTTCCTTTTCCAGGAAGCTTCCTGTAAGCAGTCTGCCTGTATATTGGTCGTTTTTTATTTCCCAGAACATGTAGAAATCGGGATAAACTTTTTTAATCTCTTTATAGGCAACTCCGTACTTACTCTTCTTTTCTGGATTTTGTTCAAGAAAAAAGTGGGATGGAGAGACGCTTATTTTTAAAAGTTCAACTCCTGTTTTTGTGATTACTTTTTGAATTCTGACTTCTTTTGATTCTATTACTTTCACTGTTTCCTCCTTTTCAATCAAGTTCAAGTTTTAATCCGAAGAGTTTTATCCATAGTAGCATAAATATGGTGGTGACAAGAGCATATTCAAAGAGCATTGAAGATAACACGGTGAACTGAATTACTGCCGCTTTTAAAGGGAAAGTTCCTGCCATTAAAAGACCTACCATTATTCCCGGAATGTGGACAATACCGGCGGCTTTCATCATATCTCTCATAGGTATGGTGGCGTTTTTTAAAATATCTTTAAATATTATGCTGAAAATTTTCATGTCTGATGCACCGATTGCTGCAAGGGATACGATAAAGTCCTCAAGGTCTCTTAATCTGGTTTTGTAAAAGTTAAAGGCAAGGGATAAGGAACGCATTCCGCCTGCAACGATTATTCCGCACATAGGAATTATCTTTGTGGGTTTGAAGTTTACAAATCCAACAGCAAGCAGCGGTCCTACAACAGCAATAGTAACAAAAAGAATGGTTATAAAGATTAGTCCGAGAATCTTTTTTTTGTCGTAGGATTTCAGTTTAAATCTGCTGAGGGCTATCCATGAAGCGTTAAAAATCATGACTAAAATGATGGAAAGGGTCATCAGTGTGGAGTTAAACTTGAGAAGGAAAATAAGAATTGCTCCGATTCCAACAAGCTGAAGGAGGGAAAGAACAGAGTTTATTGCAAGTTCCTTCCACAGGCCTATTTCCATTTTCTTATCAAAAATGATAACAATTAAAACAAATATATAGGATAGGACAAGATACTTTATAACTTCACTTTCTATCATCAGCATATCCTTGGTAGAGGGTCATCTTCAAGAAGATCAAGTATCCTTTCTCCACCTATTTTTGTCTTTAGCCTTACTCCTTTGAATCTATCTGTTATTTCTCCTATGATTGCACTTTCCTTTCCAAGTGGATGTTCTTTCAATTTTTTAAGCACCTTTTCTGCGTCTTTTTTGTCAACTACTATTAAAGCTTTTCCTTCGTTGGCAAGATAGAGAGGATCATATCCGAGCATATCACATACGAAGTTAACAGACTCTTTTACAGGAATTTTATCTTCAAAAAGGGTTATTCCACAATCTGCCATTTCAGATAGCTCCACTGCAACGGTTGCAACCCCTCCTCGTGTTGGATCTCTCATCCACTTTACACCTTCAATATCAAAGAGAGGAACAAGAAGTGAGTTTAAAGGGGCGCAGTCACTTTCAACAGGGATTTCCATATCAAACTCTTCCCTTGCAAGGGATATAGCTATTCCGTGGTCTCCTACAGTTCCTGTAACTATAATTAAATCTCCCGGTTTTACTTTTTCTGATGAAAAAGTTCTTTTAATTTCACCGATACCTGCTGTGTTTATATATATTCTGTCACATTTTCCCTGTTCCACCACTTTTGTATCTCCAGTTACTACGCTTACACCTGCCGATTTTGCCGTTTCGGCTATGGTTTTAATAATCTCTTCAAGCTCTTTTATCGGCAGTCCTTCTTCAACTATAAGTCCAAGGGAAAGGAATTTTGGAACTGCCCCGCTGACTGTAAGGTCGTTTACAGTTCCGCAGACAGATAATTTACCTGTATTTCCACCTGGAAACTTGTAAGGTTTAACAACGTAGGAGTCTGTTGTCATTGCAATTTTACTGGAGTTTATTCTGATGTATGCCGAATCTTGTAAAGATTTCAGCTCTTCAAAGTCCAGATATTTTAAAAAGATGTTTTCTATAAGTTCTTTTGTTAAACTTCCTCCGCTTCCGTGTGCAATTTCTATCTTTTCCATCATCTTCTCCGGAAATTTTAATTGTTAGTTTTAGCACTACATTCAAAACAGTAATGAGGAATTGGGAAGAAGCAGAAGAAGGAAAGGAGCAACAGCTATGGAGCTATCAAGTCTATCAAATACACCACCGTGTCCGGGAATTATATTTCCTGAATCTTTTACTCCAAAAATCCTTTTAATATAACTTTCAAGAAGGTCTCCTATCTGACTTACGACTGTCAGGAAGAAAATGAAGATGAAAGTTTTTATTTCAGGATATACTATGTTTAGTTTAACTGCCACAAAAGTTGCCACTATTGTTCCGCCGATTGAACCTCCAATTGCACCTTCCACGGTTTTTTTCGGGCTCAGGGATGGAGCAAGTTTATGTTTTCCAAAAAACATTCCGGTAAAGTATGCAAGTGTATCAACAGCCCAAACAATTGATACTAAAAGCAGAAGCAGTTTTTTATTAAAAAGGGTTATACTTGCTATACCTATAAATACATAGATAAAGAATAGAGAAAAAGGGAAAAACCTTTCCGGTTCTTTCTTTTCCATCACTATAAAATAGAAAAAGAGAGAGAGAAGAATCATAGGTATCAGAAAGACTTTTGTGTGCATATTGTAGAAAAGTACTGCGGATAAGCTGAATACGGTGTAGGGGATAAGTCTGTGTTCGGATAAACCTGTAATTTCAAGAAGTTCTCCGATTATTTCAAGGCCCAGGGTGAGCACAAGGATAAAATAGATCAATCCCTGAGATTTTAAAAGGAGCAGGGCATAGGCTACGACGAGAATGGCACCGATAACTCTATCTTTCAACTACCAAGACCTCCAAATCTTCTTTCCCGACGGGAGTAGTCTTCTATAGCCTTTTTAAACTCTTCCGGTGTAAAGTCAGGCCATAAGGTGTCTGTAAACCAGAGCTCTGTGTATGCGGATTGCCACAGCAGGAAGTTTGATATTCTCAACTCTCCACTTGTTCTTATTAAAAGGTCAAGGTCGGGGAGTTCGGGCATATAAAGATAATTTTTAATTGTCTCTTCCGTAATCTCTTTTACTCCTTCTTTTATTGCTCTATTTACTGCATCAACTATCTCCTGTCTTCCTCCGTAGTTTACAGTAAAAACGGCAGTCATACTTTTGCAGTGAGAGGTTTTTTCCTCTATTTCCGCAAATCCCTTTTTTAGATACTCAGGAAGCTGCCACAATCTTCCAATAGCTTTGAATTTTACGTCCTCATCAAGGAAAAGCTGCAGTTTGGATTTAACGTATTCATACATAAGATTAAAAAGAAATTCCACTTCTTCCTTTGGTCTTTTCCAGTTCTCTGTGGAAAAGGCGTACAGGGAAAGATACTTTACTCCTATCCTCTTTGCAGCTTTCACTATCTCTACGGTTACTTCTGCTCCCACCCTGTGTCCTTCTATCCTTGGCAATCCTTTTCTTACTGCCCATCTGCCGTTGCCGTCCATTATTATTCCAACGTGGACAGGAATGTTTTTCATATTCTCAAGTTTCTCCCTGATTAGAATTTGTGGTTATAAGGACTGTCGTTCTTTAAGTAATCTATGAATTTTGCAAGTTCCTGAGTTTTACCTACTAACATGAAATGAATCCCTTTTCCAAATTCTGCTATTGCGTGGGCAAGTTCAAGAGTGTATTCCCAGCCGTAGGTGTAAGGATCTTTAACTTTTTCAAGTTTTTCAATAAATGGGGCAGGTACAGATTCCGGGTTAAGTTTTCTTATAAAGTTTGCCATTTTTAGGGATTTTATCGGTAAAAGGCCTATAATAGGCACCGCTCCGGTCTCTTCTATGATTTCGTGAGTTCTTTTTGCGGTTTTTATATCATAGACAGGCTGAGTCTGGATGAATTTTGCTCCAAGTTCAACTTTCTTTTTTAACTTTGCAATCTGTAGATTTTCAGGTCCTGCAAACGGGTTAAATACTGCTCCGACAGTAAATTCAGGCTTTCCGTTTAGTTCTTTTCCGTTTATCAGAAACCCCTCCTGAAGTGTTTTTACCATCTTTAGCATTTGCAATGAATCTACATCAAATACAGGTTTTGCCCTTTTTTCGTCTCCTAAAGTTGTAAAGTCTCCCGTCATAATGGAGATGTTTCTTATTCCCAGCATGTATGCACCGAGAAGATCGGATTGAAGAGCTATTTTGTTTCTGTCCCTTGCAGTAAACTGACATATCGGCTCAAATCCTCTATCAAGGAGAATCTTTGACATTGCAACAGCAGATGCTCTTACCATTGACCGCTGGTTGTCTGTGACATTAAAGGCATCTATGTAGCCTTTGAGCGGTTTTATTCCTTTTAGAATCTTTTCCGGGTCTGTTCCGCGGGGAGGAGCTACTTCTGCAGTTATTATGAATTTTCCGTTTTTCAGTTTCTCGCTAAATTTCATTTTCAAACCGCCTTGGATGGTTTGAAATGGAAAAGTCTGTAAATTCAATATCTTTAAAAAGATGTAATTCTTTGTTTATCTTTTTTAACTTTCTCTCTATGGTAAACCAGATACATTCAACGTCGTTGTTAACTTCACACATTCCGCCTATTGCTCCTCCGCAGGGGCCGTATTTGAGGGATTTTGGACATCTTGCCACGGGGCAGATGCTTCCGGTGGTAGAGATTATGCAATCTCCGCAGGCTATACAGTATTCTTTAAAAACTTCCCTGTGGCTGTCAGAACCGATAAAAAGAGTTGAAACTCCTGTTACTACAGGGATTTCTGTTTCTTCGGAAAGAACCTGAGTTCCGGCTCCACAGGCAAGGGATACGATTATATCTGTATTTTTAAACTTTAATTTTCTTACTCTTTCAACTATGCATGTGCCCCCAAGGGTTAAAACTTCTACTATCTCTTTACCATTGTTTTCAAGAAACTGGGCTACCTCTTTTGCTTCTTTCAGTCCTCCCTGCATACATCTACCAGAACCCAATTCGCATCCCATCAGTGTCACTTTTCTGTAACCGTTGAGAGTTTTCAAAATTTCGTTAAACGGTTTAAGCTTTACAACAACCATTTTGAATGCTCCGGAGTTTAGAGGTTGAATTTTTCTATGATTGCAGTTTTCTTTAGCTTTTCAAGATACTCTTTAAGTGCTTCTTTGTATTTCGTTGCAAGGAGACGATTTTCTATCTTTTTTCTGTCACAGTTTTTATATTTTTCACTTGTCACGTATAGAATGTAGGTGCTGTTGTTCAATTCTATTCTGACAGGTTCTTTTATTTTTGCCTGCCATATCGCTTTATCAATCTTTTCAAGAAGAGAACCTTTCTTTACGTTTCCGAGAAATCCTTTTTCACATTCTTGTTCCTGTGTGCATATCTTTGTTGCATTTTCAAAAGCTTCTCCTTTCTCAAGGAGATGGAATATCCTGTTGGCGATGGTAGTGTTTTCTGTTTTAACATAGTAAACTTCTCTTGTAGGTTCTGACTTCTTGCTGCACACACGGTCAATTTCAACGGGAGATATAGATAGTTTTCTTTTTACTTCAATATCTATGAGTCTCTGAATTATCAATTGTTCTTTTATCTTCCTTTTTATTTCTCTGAAAGGAATACCTGCTTTTTCCACGGCTTTTTTGAACTCTTCAACGGATTTATAACCGTTTGCTTTTGCAAGGTTTTCAAGGGCGGCGTTTAAAGCAGTTTCCGGGATGGTAATCCTTTTTTTCTTAGCTTCGGATAGAAGAAGCGCTTTCTGGGTAAGTTCTTCAAGAGCGATTTTTTCATCCACTTTGTTCTCAGTTTGATACCTTTTTACATCGCTGTAGAGGATAGGAATGCCGTTGACAGTTTCAATGATATAGTCAACGACTTTTCCGGTGGTTTTAGCTAAGGCTGTTCCTATAAAAAAGAAGGGGAGGAGAAACGGGATTAACCGCTTCATTTTATATCTCCTGTTATTTCAACTTTATGGTTCTTCTTTATAGAGTTTATATACTTTTCAACAGCTTTTTGCTGTTTTTCTTTTATTAATTGTGCTTTAAGAAATGCTTTTATCTGGTCAAAAGGAACAGGTTTTCCATCCATCCCTTTCAGCTCATTTTTTCTCTTCTCGTAATATCCCTTAAGCTCTTTATCTGTCACTTCAAACTCTTTCTGGGAGATGTTCTTGTTTAAAAGAGCGGTAGCAAGAATCTGTTTTACAGCATTGTCTATCTGTCTTTTAACTTCTGGGTCTTTATCTATTCCCCTTTTTTTAGCTTCTTGAACAAGAATTTCCTGTTCTATAAGGTAATTGAGCAATTCCTTTTTGATTTTCGGGTCATTTTTGTCGTATTGGGGAGGTAGCGTTTCAAGAAGAGCATTTAGATCTTCCGATGTGATAACGACGTTGTCAACTTTTGCAAGCACTTTAGGTTTGGCTATAGCAGGTGCAGTTGTAACTGCTATAATTGCTGCAGCGGTTAAGAGCTTTTTCATCAAATCCTCCAGCTTAAGTTTGGTTTTCTTAAAGGTATTAAAAAATTTTTTCAGGTCAATTGCAATGTAAAGAGAAAATGCATAACTTTACCCGTTGTAATTTTGCTATCATACCACAGACCAGTTCAGTTTAAAGAGAGAAGTCATGAAGAAGCGATTTATAAATTTGAGAGAAATAACGGTTAAAGAACCTTTAAAGGTAGATACAGAGTTTAGCGAAAAGGTGCTTGACCTTCCTGAAGAGGAGGTTGTTAAAAGTTCACCTTTTAAGCTCCATATTGAGATAAGCAAAAGGGCTGTCGGATATAGTGTTAAAGGTAATATAAAGGGTACATTAACTTTGAAATGCAGTAGATGTGATAGGGACTTTGAAGAGAAGCTTAATGTTGATTTTTCCTATGATCTTATGCCAACTTCTGAAATTACGGAAGGGCAGATAAAGCAGGGGGAACTTGACGTTAAGTTTTCAGATGAAGATGTGCTTGACCTTTCAGATGTTGTAAGAGAACAGATTTTTTTGAATCTTCCACTTAAGCCTCTGTGTGATGAGAAGTGTGAGGTTGTAGAGTATAAAGAGATAGAGGAAGTGGAGGAAAAGGACGATAGGTGGAGTAAGCTTAAAAGTTTAAAAGAAAAACTTGAAAGAAAGGAGAAGTGAGATGGCGGTTCCAAAGAGAAGAGTTTCAAGCACAAGAAGAGATAAAAGAAGAACCCACTGGAAGGCTAAAAAACCGGCAATATCTGTTTGCCCAAGCTGTTATCAGCCAAAGCTTCCCCACAGGGTCTGCAAGCATTGTGGGTATTACAACGGAAAGCAGGTTATTGAGGTAGAAGAGTAATCATGAGAATAATCCTTGATGCCATGGGGGGTGATAACGCTCCCCATGTTCCTGTTTTAGGAGCTGTTCAGGCGGTAAAGGAGTTTGGGTTGTCTGTTCTTCTTGTGGGGCAGGAATCGGTTTTAAAAAGAGAGCTTGATAAGTATTCCTACCCCGCAGGAAGGATAGAGATTGTCAACGCTGATGATGTTGTAACCATGGAAGACCAGCCTTCCGATGTTGTGAAAAAAAAGAAAGGTTCTTCCATTCATGTTGGTGCAAAGCTTTTGAAAGAAGGTGAAGGAGACGCTTTTGTAAGCGCTGGAAACACTGGAGCGGTAATGGCCGTTTCTCTTTTTACTTTAGGAAGAATTAAAGGGGTTGATAGACCTGCCATTTCAGCAATTCTTCCCAATCTAAAAGCGCAGACCTTTCTTCTTGATGTTGGAGCAAACGTTGACTGTAAACCGATCCATTTGTTGCAGTTTGCTATTATGGGTGAGGCTTATGCAAGGTATGTTCTTAAAGAGGAAAATCCGAGAGTTGGCCTTTTAAGTATCGGAGAGGAAGACACGAAAGGTAATGAGTTAACAAAGGAAGCTTTTAAGCTTCTTAAGAAAGCGAAAGAGAAAGGTTTGAATTTTATCGGTAATGCTGAAGGAAGAGATATTTACACAGGTGATTTTGATGTTATTGTGTGTGATGGATTTGTCGGAAATGTTTGTTTAAAGCTCAGTGAAAGTGTTGCCAAAATTCTTGCAAAGATTTTAAAAGAAGAGATAGAGAAACACTTTATTTCACGGATTGGAGCGGTAACCCTTATACCTGCTATAAAAGGGTTTAAAAAACGGATAGACTATGCTGAGTGGGGTGGTGCTCCGCTTCTTGGAGTTAAGAAGCCTGTTATAATAGCCCATGGAAGTTCCAACGCAAAGGCGATGAAAAATGCTATTAGAGTTGGTGCTGAATTTGCTGATACTCATGTGGTTGAGCATATAGAGGAAAACATTCAAAAGTATGGGAAGATAAATGGGGATTAAAATAGTTTCTACCGGGTCTTATGTTCCTGAAAAGGTTCTTACCAACTTTGACCTTGAAAAGATGGTTGAAACTTCAGATGAGTGGATAACCACTCGCACAGGTATAAAAGAGAGAAGAATTGCTGAAAGTGAAACAACTTCAGAACTTGCCACAAAGGCGGTTATTTCTGCTCTCGGAAGAGAAACCGGAGAAGATATTGACCTTTTTATAACCGCTACAGCAACTCCTGATATGTTTTTCCCTTCAACTGCCTGTCTTGTTCAGAGTAATTTAAAAAATAAAAGAGCAGTTGCATTTGATGTGTCAGCTGCCTGTACAGGGTTTATATACGCCCTTTATGTTGCAGATTCAATAATGAGAACAAAAGAGATAGAAAAAGCTGTTGTTATCGGGGCGGAGAGATTTTCAAAAATAATAGACTGGAAGGATAGAAGTACATGTATCCTTTTCGGTGATGGTGCTGGAGCAGTTGTTCTTGAAAAGGGAGAAGAAGAGGGGATTTTAGGATTTGATATAGGAGCTGATGGTTCTTATAAGGATTTACTTAAGGTTGAAAGTGTAGGTTCAAATGGTGAGTATCCCTGGTATCTTTTTATGAAAGGTAACGAGGTTTTTAAAATCGCTGTTAGAACTATGGCTGAATCTGCAAAAAATGTCCTTGAAAAAACTGGAATTTCTCCTGATGAGATAAAACTACTTGTTCCTCACCAGGCAAACTACAGAATTATAGATGCGGTAGCAAAAAGACTTGGAATTAAAAATGATAAAATATTCATTAACCTTGATAAATACGGTAATACAAGTGCAGCTTCTATTCCGATAGCTCTTGATGAAGCTGTTAGAGAAGGTAGAGTTGGTAAGGGAGACCTTGTGCTTATGGTTGCCTTTGGCGGAGGTTTCACCTGGGGTTCCTGTATAGTTAGACTTTAGGAGGGTGGCATGATAAATACGAGAATTTGTGAACTTCTTGGCATTAAATATCCTGTTCTTCAGGGTGGAATGGCGTGGATAGCTGATGGTGAACTTGCCGCTGCCGTTTCAAATGCTGGAGGACTCGGGATTATAGCCGGGGGGAATAGGACAGCAGATGAGTTAAGAGAAGAGATAAGGAAGTGTAAAGAGCTTACAGATAAGCCTTTTGGTGTTAATATAATGCTTATGATGCCAAATGCTGAAGAGATTATAGATGTTTGTCTTGATGAGGAAGTGCCTGTTGTTACGACAGGAGCGGGGAATCCCGGTAAATATATTCCTGCATTTAAAGAAAAAGGGATAAAAGTTATTCCTGTTGTAGCAAGTGATGCTCTTGCAAAAAGGATGGAAAGAATAGGGTGTGATGCTGTTATTGCAGAGGGGATGGAAGCAGGCGGACATATAGGGAAGTTAACAACTATGGTTTTGATACCTGCAATAGTAAAGGCGGTTTCAATTCCTGTTATAGCGGCTGGTGGTATTGCTCTTGGTGAGCAGGCGGCTGCTGCATTTGCCCTTGGTGCTGAAGGTATCCAGATGGGAACAAGATTCTTGGCTGCTAAAGAGTGTAATGTACATCCAAAATATAAAGAAAAAATCTTTAAAGCCAGATTTAATCAGGTTACTGTTACGGGTATTACAACAGGTCATCCTGTTAGACTGATAGAGAATAAGCTTACCAAAAAATTTGAAGAGCTTGAGTTTTCCGGTGCTCCGAAAGAAGAGCTTGAAGAGCTTGGAAGAGGTAGATTAAGGCTTGCCGCAGAGCAGGGTGATATTGAATGGGGTTCTGTAATGGCAGGTCAGGTTGTCGGCTATGTGAATAAAGAGGAAACTGTGGAAGAGATAATAAAAGATGTTATGGAAGGCGCACAAAAGGTTATTTCTACTTTGTGTGAGAGATTTAACGGTTAGAGGATAAAAAAGATGAAAGTTTTTGAAGGAAAACTTAAAGCTGATGGTTTAAAGTTTGCGATAGTTGTTAGCAGGTTTAACTCATTTATTACAGATAGACTTGTTGAGGGAGCGGTTGATTGTATAGTGAGGCATGGTGGGGATGAATCCCTGATAGATATTTATAAGGTTCCCGGTTCTTTTGAGCTTCCACTTGCTGTGAAAAGGGTTGCAAAAAAGGATTATGATGCAGTTATTGCCCTTGGGGCTGTTATAAGGGGAGAAACTCCTCACTTTGATTATGTCGCTGCTGAAGTGAGTAAAGGGATAGCAAAGGTTATGCTTGATATTGAAAAACCTATAGCTTTTGGTGTTTTAACTACCGATACCGTTGAGCAGGCGATAGATAGAGCTGGAACAAAAGCAGGAAATAAGGGATGGGAAGCGGCTCTGTCTGCCATAGAGATGGTTAATCTCTTTAAAGCTTAGGGGATTTCATGGATTTGACAAACAAACAGAAAAGGGAAGCAAGAACACATGCTGTTTTGATGCTTTATCAGTATGATATAGGGAATTTTTCTCCAGAAGAAGTAAAAGAGCTTTACAGAGAAGAGGCTGAAGTTTCATCCTTAGAAGTTTTTAAAGCGGCGCAGGAGCTTTTTGAAAGAACATTGAGAAATCTTGAAAACATAGATAAGACTATAGCTAAATACTTAAAGAAAGGATGGAAAGTTGAGAGGCTTCTTCCTCTTGATAGAGCTATTTTAAGAGTTGCAACAGAAGAGCTTTTGAACGGTTCATTTTCTCCGCAGGCTGCAATTATAAACGATGCTGTAGAGATAGCCAAAGATTACGGTGAGGATGAGAGATCTCCAAAATTTATAAACGCCATTCTTGACAGGATCTCAAAGGAAAGATGCGAATAGGCCTTCTTGCAGGGAGCGGAAAGCTTCCTGCCGAATTTCTAAAAAGTGCCAGAAGTAAAGGTTATCAAACTGTTCTTTTTGCAATTCAGGGTATTACCGATAAAGATATTTATTCTGTTGCTGATAAAGTTTATGAAATAAAACCTTTTAAATTGGGAAAATTTTTATCTTTTCTTAAAAAGGAGAGACTTTCTGAAATTGCCATTTTAGGAAAAGTAGAGCATAAAGAGGCACTTTCTTTCAAAAATCTTGATTTTAAAGCGGTTACTTTTATGCTTAAACTGAAAGATAAAAGGGCGGAAGGGATTATCGGCGGAATAATAGAAGAGATAGAAAATGTTGGTGTTGAAGTTATAAATCCTGAACGATTTCTATCCCATATACTGCCTGAAAAAGGTGTTATCTGCGGTAAAATAACTTCAGATATTGAAAAGGATATAACTTTCGGGTTTAAAATGGCTAAAGAGATTGCTACCCTTGATATAGGACAGACTGTTGTGGTGAAAAATGGAATAGTTATTGCAGTTGAGGGGATAGAGGGAACAGATAAATGTATTGAAAGAGCCGGAGAATTGGCAGGTGAGGGTTTTGTTGTTTGTAAGGCGGCAAGAAAAAAACAGGATATGAGAATAGATGTTCCAACTGTTGGCATCAATACGCTTGAGACAATAGCAAGGTATGGCGGAAAAGCTCTCTGCATAGAAGCCGGGAAAACTTACATTCCAGAGATAGAAAACTTTAAAGAAGTTGCTCGTAAAAAAGGACTGACGGTAATTGCGGTTTAGCAATTGAAATTAGCAATTGAAAATAGTTGAAGAAATTTTTTGGGGTGATAAAATAAATTTAAACCAAATTTTATTAAAAAGTGAGGGAAAAGATATGCAAGAGAATTTAATGGCTTCTAAAATTCTTGAAAAACTTGAAGAATTTTCAGTTAGGCTTGATAGAATAGAATCGGAGTTATCTAAATTCCGTTCTGAAAAGGTTGCTTCTAAGAGGGATTCTGAGTCTAAAAGTTCAGAGCAACTTGATAAAACTTCTTCTAGTGCTTTGCTTAAAGAATCAGATAAAGGCAGTTTTAAGGAAGTTTTACAAAAAGTTGCACGGAAACATAATCTTTCAACGGAAGTTGTTGAAGATATCGAAAGGGAAATTGTGCCGAGGATAGAAAAAATTATACGAGAGCAACTTTCTGAGATTCTTTCCGACCCCGACAAGGTAAAAGAATTCATTTTCCAGCAGATACACGAAGAGATAGACAGAGTGCTAAAACAGATGGAAAAAGACAGAGAAAAGATAATAGAGGAAGTGATAGACGCAAGAAATGTAACTGTTGAAGGGCTTGATGAAATTATAAGGGGACTTAATGTTCTTGGAAAAAGGCAAGACCATATATATACTGCTATCATAGACGAAGCAAGAGAAACAAGAGACAAGGTGGACTACAACTCAAAACTGCTTGATGGAATAGATACAAGGCTTAGAGGGATAGAGTATGAATTTGAACTAAAATCAAGAGGTTATTAAGATGGCAGAGAGAAAAGGACTTGGTGAAAATTTTGGTGTTAATTCACCGCAACCCAAATACGACCCAACCATAATAAGGGACGACGGGACAAGGACTGTGCTTGACGCACTCAAGCACCACTTTGACCTGTATTACCTTACACATACACCCCTTGAAGAAATGCAGCCGCCTACAGAGGAAGAACTCAAAAAACTCACCGAAATAGAAAAACTCCCCATTGCCCCGCCGATACCCAGCAGAAGCAGTCAAACTGCAATTTTGTTTTAAACAATTTAAGATAACGATGGTTTTTTGATGAACAAGCGGATGGCTTTAGGAGTTTTACCTTTCCTTTTGTTCAATAATGCGGTTCTTCAAATTGGAACGTCTCACTGGTTTTGTCAAAAACAGGAGTGTGAAAAGGTTAAAAATCAGTATTTTTATAAACAGAAACAAAGTTATGTGTTTTTTATGTGTGGGTTTCATAAAAGGACTGAGGTTAGATTTTTAGATGAATGGAAAGTTTCAACCAAGAAAACGAAAATTCTTGAAGCTGATGTCAGGTTATTTCCATTAGATTCTGAAAAAGAATTTACATTCATGCAGATTCATGTGGATGGCCGAAAGGATAGGATAAATAAACCTCTTTTAAGATTGGTCTGGATGAAAGACTATGGTGGAGTTAAAGATCACATATGGGCTGTTATCCTTGATGATTCCTGCGGTAAAACTTATGAAAAGATAAATATTGCCAGGAGACCTGATGGATTTTTTAAAATAAAAATAGAAGTTTTAAAAAATAAGATTAAAATTTGGTTTAATGGGAAATTGGAAATCGTAAAGGATGTTAGCTATTTTGAAAAATATGAGAATTATTTTAAACTTGGTGTTTACTTACAGCAGAAAAATTGTGCAAAAGTTGTTTTTAGAAATATAAAGGAGTTTTAAACCTAAAATTTTGCTTTTTCTCAAGGCTTTTCATTTTTGTTTTTTCTTAACATTTTCTTAATGACTAACTTTCTAAAATTCAATCTGTGTTTATTTTAAATTTTGGAGGAGATCATGAGGAGATTTTTGTTGTTAGCACTTTCAGCCGGGTTGGTTTTCAATGTTAAAGCTTTTGCAAAAACAAAAATTGTAGAAATTACTGTATGGGCAGAGGGAAATAAACTTGAACATATGAGGGCTGATGCAGCTTATGAGGCTGCTAAAAAGCTAAATGAAGAGCTTAGAAGAGAAGGGAAAGATGTAAAGGTTGTTGTAAAGGCTTATCTTGATAGTAGTTCATGGGGAAATTACAAGAAAAAATTTACTCTTGCTGCAGCAGCAGGAAAAGCTCCTGATATAGTCCTTTCAGGGCATGAGGATATAGCTGTATGGGCCCATAGTGGCTACATAATGCCTGTAGCAAATAGTGTTTATCAGGTTAAAAGTCTTGCTCCTGAGTTTGCAGATGTTATAGATAGTCTCTGGAAACCGTGTCAGTGGCACGGAAAGGTGTGGGCTGTACCTCAGGATACTGAAGCAAGACCTTTATTTTTCAGTAAAACAAAACTTAAAGAGCTTGGCTGGACTGACAAAGAGATTGCTGAACTTCCTGAAAAGATAAAAAATGGAGAGTTTACCCTTGATGATATGATAAAAGTTGCTGAGGAAGCTATTAGAAAAGGTGTTGTTAAGAAAGGGTACGGATACTGGCACAGACCTCGTAAGGGGGGCGATTTCATTCAGTACTATTTCTCTTACGGTGGGTATCTTTATGATCCGAAAACGGACAAGCTTGTTGTTGTTAAGGATGCCCTTGAGAAATGGTATGCTTTTCAGCGTAGATGTGTAACTTCAGGGATTACTCCCAGGAACTACATAGGAACGCCGTGGAAAGTATGGCATGATACGGTTTCTCACGATAAGGTGCTTTTCTGGAACGGTGGTATCTGGCAGTGGGCAGATTGGGCCAAGAACTATGTTAAAGACCTTGGGGGAGAAAAATATCTTTTTGCTCATGTTGGTTATGCCCTTCAACCATCTGGTGTTAGAGGTAAGCATGGTGGAACGCTTTCTCATCCGCTTGTTTATATGATTACTTCCCATAAAGCTTCAAAGAGACCGAGAGAGAACGATAAGTATGTTCTGATGCTTCTGGAGAAAATGACAACAAAGGAGATTAATACAAAGCATGCTATAAGCAGTACTCACCTCGGAATTTTAAAATCCCAGCTTAATTATCCTCCTTATAAAAACAACAAGTTTCTTTCAAGTGTGAGTTATATGCTTAACTACAACTACTATCAGCCAAATCATCCTATGTACGGTGCTCTCTTTGATATTCTCTGGAACGGGATGGTTGCGGCTGAGAACGGTAGAATGACCCCTGAAGAGGCTGCCAAAAGTGCTATTCAGCAGATAAAGTTTGAACTTGGTGACGCTGTTGAAATTAAATAAGTTTTTACATAGAGGAAGAGAAATGGGCGGGTTGGTGAATAGAGTGAGAGCTATACTAAAACTTCACTTTATCGTTCCGTTTCTTTTCCTTGTTGTTGTTTTCTATTTTATCCCTGTGATAATAACCTTTTTGATCTCTTTCACCAATATGAGTTCCTATACCGGTTTTTCTAACTGGCACTGGGTGGAATTTAAAAATTATGAGTTTATCTTTAAAAATCCTGAAACTGTACAGCATTTCTGGATTACTGTGAAATATGTTGTTTGTACTCTTCTTTTCTTTAATGTTGGTCTTGCTTTTATCCTTGCCCTTGCTACTACTCACATTTCGCGGAAATGGGGTTACTTTTTCCGGTCTTTATGGCTTCTTCCAAGGATAACACCGGTAGTTGTTTACATAATGATGTGGCAGTTTCTTGTGGCCGATGCTCCTTATGGTGTTATAAACCAGCTCTTTATAAAGCCTCTCGGTTTACAACCTCAAAACTGGCTTGCTGTGGTTCCTTTTCTGATGATTGTTCTGGTAAATGGTTTTGTTGGGGCATCATTTGGAATGATAATTTTCACCTCGGCTATAGAGTCAATTCCGAAAGATATAATGAATGCTTCTTTAATTGATGGAGCTACGATTTTTCAACGGATTCGTTATGTGATAGTTCCATATCTTAAGTGGCCTTTACTTTTTGTTTTAACCTATCAGACTCTTTCTCTTTTAACATCATTTGAGCAGATTTTAATTCTGACAAATGGGGAGTTTGGAACAGAAGTTTGGGCCCTGTGGGCTTACCATAAAGCTCTCAGTAATTACTGGGGAAACTTCCAGTGGGGTTTTGGAATGGCACTTTCAGCGGTTCTTGTTATTGTTGGTGTTATTTTCAGCATTATTTATATGCGGTTTTTCAAGTTTAAAGAGCTTGTTAAACGGCCAAAAATAGAGACTCTTTAAATATAAGGATGAATTGATGGTAGGTTCAAGAATTTTTAAATTTTTAACAGTTGTTTTTCTGTTTCTTATTTCACTGCCGATAATTTTAGGATTTATCTGGCTTTTTATTTCAACCTTTTCTATAAGGACGTTTGGACTGATTCCTGTTGATTCACAGGGACACATTGGAGGATTAACCCTTTCAAACTGGAAATTTCTTGCTGATAAAACGATTTGGCTTGTAACTTTAAATACACTTATTCTTGCTATAGGGCTTACTGCTGGAGTTATTATTGTTTCAGCACTTGCTGGCTATGCTCTTTCAAGAATGAATTTTTCCGGTAGAAGAACTATTCTTTCCCTTTCTTTGATGCTTCACGCTTTTCCGAGTGTTACTCTTTTGATAGCTATCTATTTCGTTTTAAGATGGATATCAAAAATACCTATCATCGGAAATGGTCTGCCTGTTATCGGGGGATTTGGGTATGATACTCTCGGTGGTGTGATTCTTGTTAGTATAGCTCTTCAGCTTCCTCTGGGCGTCTGGCTTATGAAAGGTTTTTTTGACAATGTTTCCTGGGATATGGAGATGGCTGCCCTTATAGATGGATGTTCAAGGTTCAGGATTTTATGGCAGATAATTCTTCCGCAGATAAAGCCGGGCATAGCTGCCCTTGCGATTTTCTCTTTTATCGAAGGCTGGAGCTCTTTTTTGATTCCGTACTCTTTTATGACTTCAGCATCCACGGCAACAGTAGCAACCTATCTTAACTCTCTTCTTTCAGATAGTGCACCGGTTAATTATGGAACGCTTGCTGCTGTTGGTCTTTTTCAGCTTCTCCCTGTTTTAATCTTTTTTATTTTTACTCAGAAATATATGCTTAATATTTTTTCAGGTGGAGTGAAGGGCTCTTCCTGATTTATTTGAAAACTATTTGAAGCCGGAGTTTTAATATGAAAATTGCCCTTGAACATTTAACAAAAAAGTTTGGAGATGTTTATGCTGTGAAAGACCTAAATTTCCATATTGGTGATGGAGAGTTCGTTGCGCTGCTTGGGCCTTCAGGCTGTGGAAAGACAACCACAATGTTGATGATAGCCGGGATTTATAAACCTACAGAGGGTTTTATTAAATTTGACGGAAAAGTTGTTAATGACCTTGAACCCAGGGATAGGAATACAGGGATGGTGTTTCAAAGTTATGCTCTCTATCCTCATATGACGGTTTATGAGAATATAACTTTTCCTTTAAAGCTTAAAAAAGTGCCTAAATCTGAAATGGAAGAAGAGTGTAAAAAAATAGCGAAACTGCTCCAGATAGAGCATCTCTTGAACAGGAAGCCCGGTGAGCTTTCCGGTGGCCAGCAGCAGAGAGTTGCTCTTGGTAGAGCTTTGATTAAAAAACCGAAAGTCCTTCTGTTTGATGAGCCTCTTTCCAATCTTGATGCAAGGCTCAGAATAAGTATGAGAAGGTTTATAAAAGAGATACAAAGAGAGTTCGGAATAACAAGTATTTATGTAACTCATGATCAGGAAGAAGCGATGACTATGGCTGACAGAATAGCTGTGATGAAGGATGGAGTTTTACAAACCTTTACAACTCCTAATAAGCTTCACGATGAGCCGGAGAATATTTTTGTTGCCAATTTTATAGGTAATCCTCCTATGAATATTATTGATGCGGAGTTATTTGAGGATAAAGGTGAATTGTATCTTTGTCTTTCGGAAGGATTTTCTGTTGAAGTTCCGGAAATCAGAAAGCCTCGGGTAAAAAAAAGAAAGGTGAAATTTGGGATTCGTCCTTATGATGTAAAAATAGTTAAAGATGGAAAAATACCGGCAAAGGTTGTTTTTGTTGAGTTTTTCGGGAAAGAGCTTTTGGTTCTTTGTAAGATTGGAGATAAAGAGATTCAGGTTCTTGTTCCTGCTGAGTTAAATGTTAAAGAAGGAGATGGCCTTTTCCTGGAATTTAAAGAGAGCGGTTTCCATTTCTTTGACCCTGATACTGGAGTTTCTCTTTTAAAGAGGTGAGGATGCTTATAACGGCTCATAACGGTTGTGAGAATACTGTTCAAAATAGTTTTGAAGCCATCAAGGTGGCTGTTGAATCAGGAGCAGACGTTGTTGAAGTAGATGTTAGGATTACTGGAGATGCTGTTCCGATAGTGTTTCACGATGAAGATATATTGGTAAATGGGGAAAAGAAGAAGATTTCAGAGATTTCTTTTGAAAAGTTTAGAAAAGGGGGGTTCTTTAATGGGATTTTTCTTGAAGAAGTTTTTGAATTTTTGAAAGACGAAGATGTTATTGTAAACCTTGATGTTAAAACAGATGATGCAATTGTTCCCATGGTAGAGATGGTTAGAAGATTTGATTTTTTTGATAGAGTGTTTGCCACGGGCTGTGAGTATGACCGAGTTGTGAAGTTTAAAAAGCTTTTTCCTGACTTCAGAGTTTTTCTAAATGTTCCGATGTTTAGTTTTTCTGGTAAAGAGTCTTTAAAAGGTCTTTATTCAATACTTATATCCAGTGGGGCTTGTGGAATAAATATGAATTACAAATATTGTTTCCCTGAGTTTGTTAAATTTTTTCACAAAAGGTTTTTTCCTGTTTCTGTCTGGACTGTGGACGCTGAAAATGATATGGAAAAAGCTATAAGAATGGAAGTTTTCTCTATAACGACAAACTATCCTGTTAAACTGAGGAAAATTATAGAAAATTCATGTTGATATTTTTACTTTTGTCTCACAATTTTAAAATTTTCTGTATCAACAATCATGTTATCCCATGCGGCTATTGTGTTTATGTCGGTTTTTTCTGAAAGTTCTTTGGCTATTTCCCACGGTTTGTTTGATACCATTGTTCTTCCAAAGTGGGTAAGAATTGCAAGTTCAGGTTTTATCTCTTTTATAAGTTTTTCTGCGTCGGGAACTGAAAGATGAGGGATGAGGGGCTTTGGATTTTTTAATGTTGTGTTGATTATCAGTATGTTTGAGGTTTTATATGCGTCTATCAATTTATCAAAATACTTTGTGTCAGCTATGTAGCCGATGGATATGTTCTTTTTGCTGTTTTCAACTACAACGCCGAAAGTATCAACGCCGTGAATGTGTTTTATTGGAAATTTTATTTTTCCGCTTTCAAATGGAATTTCGAGGCCTTCTTTAATTATGATAGTTTTTTCAAGGTTGTTTCTTGTGTATTCTAAAACTACAGGATCTTCCGATACAGCATCTTCAGGGCAGAGAAGTATCCCTTTTTTCCTTTTCCCCCCAAGGGTGATTGCTTCTATCATGTGGTTTATGTCGGCACAGTGGTCAAGGTGGCGGTGAGAGATTATAAGATAGGATAGCCAGTGAGGGTTTAACCCCTTTTTATGTGAATAGATTAAGGCACCGGGCCCCGGGTCTATATGGATGTTTGTTCCTTCTACATCTATCCATATACCGCCCGCCTGTCTGATAAGGCCGAAGGCAGCATATCTTGCTCCTGCTGTTCCAAGAAAAACGATACGATTTTTAACCGTTTCCCTTGAAAGGATCACTTTCTACCCATCTTTTCAAGGAGTTTCTCTTTTACGCACTTTGTTACAAACTGGTCAACATCTCCGCCGTAAAAAGCAAGTTCTCTAACAACTGAAGAGGAGAGATACGCAAATTCATCTGAAGGCATTAAAAAAACAGTTTCTATTTCAGGATATAGTTTCCTGTTTATGGAAGCCATTGTAAACTCGTGATCCATATCAGAGATAATTCTTATACCTCTTATTATCGCGACTGCTCCTTCCTTTTTTGCAAATTCAACAAGGAGAGAGTTGAAAGTTTTTACCTTTACCCTGCCGTTTAATCCTATCTCTTTAAGGCTTTCTTTAAACATCTCTTTTCTTTCTTCTATTGTAAACATCGGTTTTTTCTTCGGATTTTCCGCTATTCCTACAATAAGCTCGGGAAATATTTCAAGTCCTCTTTTTACAATATCAAGATGTCCCAATGTTACAGGGTCAAAAGTTCCGGGATATATGGCTTTTCTTATCATTTTATTCCTCTATAACAAGGTTTTCACCTGTCATCTCTTCAGGTTTCTCTTCGCCGAGTAGTGCAAGAATGGTTGGAGCAATATCAGCAAGTATTCCTGCCACTTTAACTCCTCCAAACTCTTCCGGTATCTCAACCTCTTTACTTTTCCTTCTTTCTATTTTATAAACTCTGCAGGTGTTTCTTACCACCACAAACGGCACCGGATTTGTGGTATGTGCAGTTTGCGGTTGGCCTGTTTCTCTGTTTATCATCTGTTCAACATTTCCGTGGTCTGCCGTTATTATACATGCACCGCCTTTTTTAAGCACCGCTTTTACGACTTTTGAAAGGCATCTATCAACCGTTTCAACGGCTTTTACGGCAGCTTCCATTATACCTGTATGTCCCACCATGTCAGGATTTGCAAAGTTTAAGACTAAAAGTCTGTAATCGTTGGTTTCAAGCTTTTCTATAAATTTTTCAGTAACCTCTTCAGCACTCATTTCAGGCTTCAGGTCATAAGTGGCAACCTTTGGTGATGGTATTAAAACTCTGTCCTCTTTTGGAAAAGGTTCTTCCCTGCCGCCGTTGAAAAAGTATGTAACATGAGCGTATTTCTCTGTTTCTGCTATTCTTAGCTGGCTGAATCCCTTACTTGAAATAACTTCACCAAGAACATTTTTAAGCTCCTGCGGTGGAAAGGCTACGTCAAAGGGGAAAGTTTGTTCATACATTGTCATTGTAGCTATTAGCGGTTTTACGGTCTTTTTCCTCTCAAATCCATTAAAGTCATCAAGTCCCAATGCTGAAACTATCTGTCTCATTCTGTCTGCTCTGAAATTAAAGAAAAAGACAGAATCTCCGTCTTCAATGATACCGTTTTTATCAACAACATAAGGGGTAACAAATTCATCTGTCTCTCCCCTTTCATAGGCTTCCTCAAGGGCTTTTAAAGGATCTGATGTAATGTTTCCTTCTCCTAAGACCATTGCGTTGTAGGCTTTTTCTGTTCTATCCCACCGTTTGTCTCTATCCATGTAATAATATCTTCCGCCAAATGTTGCAATTTTTCCCGTTCCGGTCTCTTTTAGCTTTTCTATCAGCTGTTTCAGGTATTTTTCTGCTGATTTTGGGGGCGTGTCTCTTCCGTCAAGAATCGGATGGATATAAACTTCTTTAACACCTTCTTTCTTTGCCATATCAATAAGAGCAAAAAGGTGTTCAATATGGCTGTGAACTCCTCCGTCAGATAGAAGTCCTACAAGGTGAAGTTTTCTATTTTTAGCGTTTACCATAAGCTTTTTAAGGACAGAATTATCAAAAAATTCGCCAGATTTTATAGCTTTTGTTATTCTCACAATATCTTGATAAACAATTCTTCCAGCTCCTATATTCATGTGTCCCACTTCTGAATTTCCCATCTGACCATCTGGCAATCCTACCGCTTCTCCTGATGCGAGAAGAAGAGCCTTCGGATATGTTGACCAAAGATAATCCCAGAAAGGTGTGTTTGCCTGTGCTATAGCGTTTCCATCCTTAACGGGGCTGTATCCAAAGCCATCAAGTATTATGAGAGCCACAAATTTTTCGTTCATTCTCTCTCCTTGTTGAGAATATTTTGCATTTAGCTTTAAATTTATGCTTTTCTTAGAAGTTTGCAGGATGGATTATCCTACATTATGGGGGAAATGTTCAACAGCTTAAGATATAATGTGAGTGGTAAAATGGCGATACGATTTAGGAATTTGCTTTTTATTGGGGGAATTGAAATGCCCGAACATAACGATTTGACATTTTTTACTAATGAGGATGGAAGAAAGCTTATAGACAGATTTAAAACTTTATTTAAAGATACTAAGGAATTGAATATTATTGTGGGATATTTTTACCTGTCCGGCTTATATCAACTTCAAGAAGAGCTTGAGAATGTAGATAAAATAAGAATTATTGTTGGGATGCAGGCGGGTAAAGAAGTATTTGATCTTGTGGAAAAAGCAAAAAGTATAGAAGAATCAAAGAATAGCTATCTTGAAAACGTAGTTGAGGAACTTTCAAACGATGAAAATGATTCCTTTGAAAAAGAGAAAGCTATAAGAAAATTTTTAGAGTGGATACAAAGTGGTAAGTTGGAAATAAAACAGTATCCACATTCACCTCTTCATGCCAAGCTTTATATTTTTAGAAGTAGAAGTGGGATAGATGTTGGAAGAGTAATTACAGGGTCTTCAAATTTCACAATTTCAGGTCTTAAAGAGAATCTGGAATTCAATGTGGAACTAAAAAATAGGGCTGATGTTGAATTTGCCATTAGTAGATTTGAAAAACTGTGGGAAGATTGCAAGGATATTTCAGAAGATATTATAAAAACAGTTAAGGAGAAAACTTATCTTAACGATACCCTTTCTCCTTATGAGCTTTATTTAAAATTTCTTTATGAGTTTTTTGGAGAGCAGATCGATTTTGATAAAGAGGATGAATTTTTATTTCTTCCTAAAGGATTTAAAAAACTTAAATATCAGCTGGAAGCTGTTGTTGATGCAGAATCCAAAATTAAAAAGCATGGCGGTGTATTTCTTTCAGATGTGGTAGGTCTTGGAAAGACCTTTATAGCTTCAATGTTAGTGGCTAAATTGAGGGAAAAAGTATTGGTGTTTGCTCCTCCTCATTTGACCGAATACTGGGAGGATACGTTAAGAGAGTTTAATGTGGCAGCTAAGGTGATTTCATCCGGGCGTTTAAGAAATTTAGATGTTGAGTATTTTAAAGACTATTCCATAGTTATTGTAGATGAAGCTCACAGATTCAGAAATGAGGAAACAAAAAGTTATGAGACTTTGCACAAAATATGTAGAGGAAAAAAGGTAATTCTTTTAACAGCAACACCCTATAACAACAAGCCATCCGATATTAAAAGCCAGTTGCTTCTTTTCCAGAATAGGTATAAATCCACCATTCCCGGCGTTACAAATCTTGAAGAGTTTTTCAGTGCTCTGGAAACTAAAATAAAGCAAGTTGACAGGAAAAAAAATCCTGAGAAGTTTAAAGAGGTTCTTAAAGAGTGCGGTCAGGAGATTAGAACCAGAATTTTAAGATACGTTATGGTAAGACGAACAAGAAAGGAAGTGGAGAAATTTTTTAAAGATGACCTGAACGCTCAGGGTGTTTCCTTCCCAAAATCCAGAGACCCTGTAAAAGTTTACTACGAACTGGATAAAAAACTTGATAGTTTATACAATAAAACTATAGAAATAATAAAAAGTCTTTCATACGCAAGGTATCGTCCTGCTCTCTACCTTAAAACCAAACTTAAAGAAAATGACCCGATATTTATTTCTCAGATGAATCTGTCCGGTTTAATGAAAACGCTTCTGTTAAAGCGTCTTGAAAGTAGTTTTGAAGCATTTAAGAAAAGTCTTGATAGATTTTTAAAATCCCATGAGCAGTTTTTAAATATGTATGAAAAGAAAGGCGAAATTTATATAAGTAAGGAAGTTGATGTTTATGAATTAATTGACGATGATAATTTTGATGAAATCTTTAAACTTGTTGAGCAAGGCACTGTCCAGAGTTACAGCAAAGAGGAGCTGCGTCCAGAGTTTTATGAAAATCTCAAGGCTGATACAGAAGCAATAAGAGAATTACAAAACGAATGGTATAAAGTAGAAGATGACCCAAAGTTGGAAAAATTTTTAAATCTGCTTGAGTATGAAGATTCCACTCTATCTAAAGCGAAAAAACTTCTAATATTTACCGAATTTTCCGATACAGCTGAATATCTCGGGAATAGATTAAAAGAAAGCTTTGGAGATTGTGTTTTGGTTTTCTCTTCTAAGTCAAATCCTTCGGTGAGAAAGAAAATCATTGAAAACTTTGATCCAAATGCAAAAGTTAAAAGGGATGATGTAAAAATTCTTATTACAACGGATGTTCTTGCAGAAGGGATAAACCTTCACCGTTCAAACATTATAGTTAATTACGATATTCCGTGGAATCCAACAAAAGTTTTACAGAGGGTAGGAAGAATTAACAGAGTAGGCACAAGATTTAAAGAGATTTATGTTTATAACTTTTTCCCTATAAGCGTTGCAGAGAAAGAGCTGGGACTTGAAGCGGCAGCAATAGCGAAGCTTCAAGCTTTTCATCAGGCTCTCGGGGAGGATGCGAAATATTTAACAGAAGAGGAAGAGGTTGATGCCCATGGTTTGTTTGAAAGGATAAACACTATAAAAGAAGATGAAGAAGATGAATCATTCTTCCGGTATATTAAGCTGCTTAGAGAAATCCGGGAAAATAATCCTGAGCTGTTTGAAAAGATAAAAAGTCTTCCTAAAAAAGCCCGCTCTGGAAGGAGATTTAAAAGAGAATTACTGATAACGCTTTTTAAAAAAGGAAATCTTAAAAAGATTTATGTTGCTTATGAAGATAAGCAATCTCAGGAAATAGACTTTTTAAAAGCAATTGAGTTGCTGGAAGTTGGACCAGAAGAGAAAAACCTTACAATTCCGCTTGAAAATTATTATTCTCTGTTAGAGAAAAATATAAGTGCTTTTAACATTTCCTTAAATGAAGAAAAAAGTAAAGAGAAATCCAGAAAAACAGCGTCAAGAGCTGAGAAGTATCTTATAAAAGAACTAAAAGCTCTTAAAAACTATTTCAAAGATAAAGAAACGAAAAAGCAGGTTATAAAAGTGCTTGGCTTTATAGATACAGGAAGCATACCTAAAAGGACTTTAAAGGACTTAAGCAAGAAGTTTAAAGAAAACAGCGAACCTGAGGTAAAAATTGAAATTCTGAGAGAATTTTTAGAAAAAATTTCCTTTAAAGAAAAACAAACAGAAAATTCTTACGATGATTCAAATGTGGAAGTGATATTGTCTCAATATTTTGGAAGGTGAATTATATAACTACTTTAAGATTTTTGCGTTGCAGAAACGGAAAGTGGGATATAAAATTAGATATATCGGATAACAGGGAGGATTTATGGCTATTACCAAAAAGTTGATTAGTATGGACAAAATGCTTGCTGAAGAGCTTTCTACTGTTTCAAAAATACTTGGAATATCTCAGAAGGAGATTGTAGAAAAAGCTCTTGATTTTTATTTTGACTATTTAGATGTGGCTGTTGCTGAAAAAATAAGTAAAGAAATAAAAGAAGGTAGAATGAAAGTTTATGAGGCAAAAGAGGTTTTTAGGGGACTTGGGATAGATGTATAAACTTTTATTCTCCGAAGTTGCTAAAAAAGACCTTGAAAAATTTACCATTGATGAGAGAATTTTTATTGCCGAAAAGTTGAAATACCTCGCAGAAAATTTTGAACTTCTTAAACAGACAAAGAAAGTTAGAAAACTCAAAGGAAGCGGTAAATTTTACAGGTTTGTAATTGCCAGAAAAATAAGAGCTATTTTTGAAGTTAAAAACGAAGAGATTGTTATTCTGATGTTGAGAGTGGGGAAACGGAAAGATGTCTATAGAGATTTATGATACAGCAGTAAAAACGCTAATAGAAAATCCATTCAATAAATCAAACTTTGAAAAATTCTTGAGAACTGTTTTTGAATCGGCAGATTTTGAAGAACGATTTGAAATAACAGATTTAGAATGTCCTGAGAGATTTAAGGAGCTTATTAAAAAAGCAGAAGTTCTCGGAGAATATGAAGATAAAGAAAGTAATAAAGTTCTCTTCCTAACAGTTGAACTTGGCAGAGGGTCAACTCTTGAAAGAGCAAGGAAAACCCAAAGAGACTTCGTAGCAAGGATTATAGAGGAATACAACGCTGAAGCTGCCATAGTAGCCTTTTACGTTTCCGGGTTTGAGAACTGGAGACTTTCCTTTGTTAGAGCGGTTTATCACTTTAATGAAGAAGGAAAACCTGTTCAAAAACTAACATCCTATAAGAGATATTCTTTTCTATTGGGTGAAGGAGAACCTTCCCATACAGCCTATAAACAGCTTTCTACGTTAAAAGAAAATCCTGACCCTGATATTGATAGTATAGAAAACACATTCAGTGTAGAACCTGTTACCAAAGAGTTTTACGAAGAGCTAAAAAAAGTCTTTGAAAAAATGTGGAAAAGAATATACGAAAACAATAAGCATATTTTCAGAAGAGATCCTTCATACGATCTTCCAGATGAAGAACTAAAAGTAGAAGTTAGAGCTTTTACCAAAAGGCTTATAGGAAGAATTCTATTTCTCTACTTTGTTCAGAAAAAAGGTTGGTTAGGAGCAGAAAAGGGAAGTTCTGTTAAATCTGGGGATAAAAAGTTCTTAGTAACCAGGTTTTACAAACTTAAAAAAGAAGGGAAGAATTATTATAGAGATTTATTAGAAATTCTATTTTTTAAAGCTCTTAATACACTACCTCAAAGACCAGGAGATTTTTATAGAGAAGAGTTGGATTGTCAAATACCTTTCTTAAATGGTGGATTATTTGAAAGAGATTATTCAGAGGATCTCTATATTGTAATAGATAACGACTTATTTGAAGAGTTATTCAATGTCCTTGAACGCTTTAACTTTACTATTAAAGAGGATGAACCTTACGAAAAAGAAGTTGCAGTTGACCCTGAAATGCTCGGTAAAATCTTTGAAAACCTTTTGGAGGAGAACTATAGGAAGGGAACCGGAGCTTTTTATACTCCAAGAGAAATTGTTTACTACATGGCAAGAAAGAGCCTGATTTATTATTTGAATAGAAAAATAAAGGTTCCTGCTGAGTATATTGAAGCTTTGCTTATTCTTGAAGATCTTGATGGGTTAAAAGATAAGTTTCCGAAAGCGGGAGAAGAAATAGTTAACAAGAAAAAAGAAATCGTATCGGCAATAAAGAATTTGAAAATTGTTGATCCTGCCGTTGGAAGTGGTGCTTTTCCTATGGGTTTACTCTTAGAAATGGTTAGACTGATTAGAATTTTAGAAGAGGACATAGATGAGTACAAATTAAAAAAAGAACTTATCCAGAATTGCATTTATGGAGTGGATAAAGATCCTTCTGCCGTTGATATTGCAAGGTTGAGATTTTGGTTGTCTCTAATAGTTCACCACGAATTGGAAGAAATAGAGCCATTGCCAAACCTTGACTATAAACTGATGCAGGGGGATTCTCTCGTTGAAGAAATAGTTTTGGGAGATGTTTCCATTCCTCTTGACTTTGGAGAGTTGTTAATTAAAAAACAACTCTTGAATCCTGAGCAACAAATACTCTTTAAAGCTGATAAACCTGAAAAAATAACACTTTCTCTTCAGATTAAAGTTATTAACGATAAACTAAAAGAGTTAGAAGAACTTCATGAAAGACTTTTCAATACTTGGAATCCAACAGCAAAAAGAAAATTAAAAGATGAAATAGAAAGAATAGAAATGGAAATTATAGAGACTAAACTTCTTGATTTAGAAAAGAAGTACAAGAGAGAAGCTGAAGGTATTCAGCAAAGGTTATCTTTCTCAAACATTAAGAAATTAGAACAGAATAAATTTAAAAAACAACTTGTAAATTGCTATGTAAGGTTAGAAGCCATTCAAAACTTCAGAGAAAATTTAAGAAAAAAATATAGAGATTATTTCCTTTGGGAACTTAATTTTCCAGAAGTTTTCTTTGAAAAAGAAGGTTTTGACATTGTAGTAGCTAATCCTCCATACGTTGGAGAAGCTGGACATAAAGATTTGCTTAAACGGGTGAGATTGACTTCTTTTGGGAAGAAATATGGTCAAGGGAAAATGGACTATTTCCATTTCTTTTTGCAGAAAGCTATTCATAGATTATCTAACAGAAACTCCATTATTTCGTTTATTACAACCAACTATTATTTCCAGGGAGCTGGAGCAAGTAAGCTAAGAGAATCTATAAAGAAAAATACAGATATCCTGGAACTTATAGATTTCAATGAACTTAGACTATTTGAGTCAGCAACTGGACAACATAATGCAATAATTTTCCTTGGGAAACCTAAAAAAGGTTGGAATACTCTCTATATAAAGTTCCTATTAAGAGAACCTAACGTTGAAAAATCACTAAAGATTATTGAGAAAGTACTTTCAGGAAAAATTGAAGATGATCACGAGAAATTGGTTTTAAAGTTTAAGACAAAATATGTTTTTGATAAAAAAGACTACATAGTTCCATTAGGGGGATTATTTGAAACAATTTTAAAGGAAATGGAGAAAGGAGCTATTTACCTTAAAGACAAAGATTTAGCTCAAGGAATTGTAATGCCTCAAGATTTTGTTACTAAAAAGCATTTAAAAATTTTAGGTGATGGTGTTAATTTAGGAGATGGAATATTTGTCCTGTCGCAGGAAGAACTTGAAAGATTAAATCTAACAGAGAAAGAATTTAAAGAGATTATTAGACCGTACTACACTACAGAAGAATTAGATGTTTACTGTAGAAATTCTAAGAATAGATACTGGATTATTTACACTACAACAGAAAAAATAAAGCAAATCCAGGAATATCCTAATATTAAGAAGCATTTAGACAAATTTAAAAGAGTTATAACTTCTGACTTTAAACCATACGGTTTACATAGAGCGAGAGAAGAATACTTTTTCAAAGGTGAAAAAATAATATCCCGTAGGATGACCAAAAGACCTCATTTTACCTATACTGACTTTGACTGCTATGTATCTCAAACCTTCTTCGTGATCAAGCCTCGCAGTGAAGCTTTAAGAGATGTGAATCTTAAGTATCTTACTTTAATTTTTAACTCTAAGCTTGCCTACTGGTGGTTTTATCACTTTGGAAAACGGAAGGGAGAACAGCTACAAGTTGACAAAGAACCTCTTATGGCATTTCCAATAAAGATTGTTAAAGAGCAAGATGAGATTTCAAAATTGTTTGACATTATTTGTTGTATTAAGAAAGCAATAACTGGAACTTTTGAAAAGCATGTTTATGACTTTTTCGTTGAAATAGTGGATGCACTAATTTATGAAATATACTTCAGTGATGTTATGAATAATGAGTATCGCATAAGGAATCTTTTGTTTGAAACTTTGAATAGCTTTAAAACTGGATTTTCACTAGAAGACATCTTGAAATTTTACTATGAATTAAATAGTTCTAAAAGTCCAATAAGAAACAGAATCATTCTAATGAAACTCCATGATCCTATTGTTTCTACCATGGAGAGGAAGGAGAAGTGGGGTATAGGTTAGAGAAAGCTGTCATAGAAAAAAAGTTTGCAGGGGAAATTTCAAAAGAAGAGACAGAAAAACTTCTTTCAGAAATCCAAAAAGAGCTTGATAGAATGGTTTATGAGCTTTATGGGATAGAAATTTCTAATTTGGAGGTGGATAAATGACTCAAAACACAGAAAAAGAATATCAAGCAGAAGTTTTTGTTAAAGGGAAATTATTAGGATTTGAAGTTCCTAATGAAGATAGGGGTGAGATATACATAATTGTCAGCTTTCCAAAAAAAGCTGGATGGAAATTAAGGAAGATAAGGATGTTTATTTTTTTAGAGTAGTTGGAAGGGTCGAAGTTACTAATACTAATAAAAAAGAGCACAATAAAAAGGAATGGAGATCTGGAGAAATAAAGATCCACAAAAATTTTCTTTTTATGAAAAACAATAGATATGTTTCTTTCAAGATCCCTTTTAAATCTAAAAATATCTTTAATATCCCACGCAACAGTAATATTTCTCTAATTTTTTCTTGGAAACCAGAAAATCTTGATAGTCCTGATAGTAGAGTGATAATAAGAATAACCTCTAAAGATGATTTAGATAAAGATCTTAAAAGTGTACTTTGGATGGGATAATATGAAAACTCTCTTCATCATAGGTTCTGGCTTTTCCGTTAATCTTGGGTTATTAACGACAGAAAGAATTGGAGAAGCTATTGATATTATGTGTGATGATTCTCCTTTGGAGGAAAGATTAACAAGACTTCAAGAGAAACTATCCAGAGAAAGAATCAGTAATCTTGATATATCCCATTTGAAGGATGTCTTCCATATTCTTTTAGATACAGATAAAAAATCTCGTTCCATTAGAGATGTTGAGGATTTACAAGAGAGAGCAATAAGAAAAATTGTTAGAGCTTATATTGATTCTTTTCCTGATGGAGATGGAAAAGCATTTTTTCATTACTTAAAAATGATGCCTGAAAGGATAGACTGGATTGCTTTTAAAAATCTTTATAGCCTCTATAAGAATCAGAAGAAGTTGCATAATGAAAAACCTTCATTAGTTGAATTTCTTACCTTGCTTTCAAAGGCACAGGCTTATGGTATTGCACTTCCTATACAAGATAACTTCATCCACAGGAATAATAAGAATCTGATAACTTATATGCGTTCTTATAATGTTTCAGGAGCTTTTAACTTCTATAGGTATTTCTTTTTCAAAATCTTTAAGTTGCTTCTACAGAAACCAGTTGAGGCCAAAGTTGCGAAGAAGTACTACTTCTTTTTCAAAGATATTTTAAGCGAATATAGAAATATCCCTGACGATTCTTTAGAAAAGTTAACTAACAGAGACTGGTTCACTTTACCTGTTAGGTTTCTCACCTTTAATTGGGATCCTTTTCTCCCTTTTATTCTGTTCAAAGTTAACAGAAATATCAATTATGAAGAAGAAAATAGAGCACTCGAATACGATTTAATCCTACAGTTTTATACTGACATTGGTGTTTCTGGTCCAATTATTTATCTTTCTGAATCTAAAAATTCTTCTAAAGGTTATCATTTGGCAACTGATGATATGGCGTCTCAAGTAAACTATTTAACAAAAAGAAGTTATACTGAGAAAACAAAATTTCTATCCAATGTTGTATATAGGCTAACGAAACTACATGCAGTTCATGGTCTCTTTAATCTTCGCATGTGTCCTCATTGTCATCAGGCATTTTTTATAATGCCCACACGCATAAGAGATACTGATATTTATACACTAAAAGGTGTTCAAGACATATTCCTGTCCGATTTAATACCTGATCCAAGAGATTTCAAAAAAGTGGTAAGCAAGTACAAAGGGAGATACTTCTATGTACCTTATAAGTCAGGAAAACCCGATATGCTTTTCTGTCCAATTTGTGAACATCCTACTTATTTTGAAGATATTCCTTTGTCAGTTCAAACTATATTCAAACTTGATGAACCTGACTTTCTAAAGAAAACGAAATTAAAGGCTTTTACAGAGTTTATAAAAGCTGACCATATAGTAGTAATAGGTTACTCCTTTCCACAAGATGACCTGTTAAATAACTATCTTTTGCAACTTCTTTCTATTTCTCCTGAAATAAAGGACAGAAAGAAAAAGAAAATCACCGTGATTATTTATAATTCCTCTTTCCAAGATAAAGTGTGGTATAAATTTAGTGAGGTAGAAAAGGTAAAAGATAGTTTGGAATTAAATATCGACTTCCTTAAGAACTTTTTTAAAGAAAAGAATATTCGAATTTCTTTTCTTGGCTTTCCAGATATCTTAAAAAGAGTAAGATATGAAGAAATAATAAACTTTAGTTAATGAATTGAAAGGCCTCATTAATATCAATAATATTGACTGTTTCGAAGTTGAAATTGAATTTAATAGAAATTTCCCGCGAAGTGTGCCTGTTGTAAAAGAGATAGGAGGAGATATCCCCAGAGATATGGATAGACATATAGATAAAGAGGGACGTTGCTGTTTAACTATCCCTTCCATAATAACAGAAGAATTAATGCGTGTTCCCAGTATATTAAATTTCATGGAAAAATTTGTAGAGCCATTTTTTGCCAATCGGCTGTATTACGAAAAGACAGGAATGTGGTTATCTGGTGAGTATAGCCATGGGAAAAGAGGAATTCTAGATTTTCTTACAGAAAGACTCTTTATAAAAAGAAAAATTGCTGCCAAACTTCTGGAATTCGGTTGCAAGTTTAGAAAAAAATCTTATCTGATTAATTGGAACAAACCATGTCCTTGTGGTTCCGGAAAGGTGCTGAAAAAGTGTCACAAAAAAGAAATTTTGGAGATTATAAAGTTAGTAAAGTTAACAGAAAGAATCTGCTAATATATATTGCCCTTTATAAAATTGTGTCAAAAATTCTTCATAAGCCATTATAAGCAATCCGCAAGATTGCAAAGTTAGGGATTCACCTCACCAAATTTCTGGTTTAAGGAGCACGGAACGGTTTTGTAAGGCATAAATTATGATATAGTGGTAGTTCCCTTTTCTGACGAAAGACGTGTCTGTAGGAACGAAATATTTTACCGTTGGAGGAACAAGAAAATGGGAAAGATAGTCATAGAACTTGACGAAAAGGTAAATTTACAAATAAAAGCTAAAACCTTGGAAGAAGCTATAAGAAAGCTCATCAAACAGGTAAATTTAACTGGTAAGTTTAAAAGTGTCAGGCTAAAGACTAAAGATTTCAAGTTTAATAGGGAAGAGGCAGAAAGTAGATGAAAAAAGTTTTTGTTGATACGAATGTTCTTATCTACGCTTATTCTGAGGATGAACCAGAAAAAGCGGTCGTATCGCAAAAGATAATTGTTGAAAACAATAGTATTACTTCTGTTCAGGTTTTAAATGAATTATCAAACGTTTTGTATAAGAAATTCAGGAAGAGTGAAGATGAAGTTGTTTCGGTTATTTTAGAAATTACTGAGCTTCTTGAAGTAGTTCCTGTAACATTAAGCACAGTTCTAAAAGCTCATGAAGTAAAAAGAAGATACAGGTACAGCTATTATGACAGTCTAATAATTGCATCAGCTCTGGAGAATAATTGTGAAATACTGTATACAGAAGATATGCAACATAATCAAAAAATTTCGGAAAATTTACATATAGTTAATCCTTTTAGAGGAGAATCAAAATACCTTTAATAGTCAGCAATAAACATTTATAAGGCAGAACTTCTCTACAAGTTGCACCGGGCTTCTGAATGTGTAAGACTATTTGAAACCAAGTATGGAAAAACTTTTGAGGAATTTGAAAGAGAGCTAAAGTCATCACCTGAAAATTTTGAGGCTTGGGATGACTATATGGAATGGAAAGCATGCATAAAAACCTTAGACACTATTAAAGAAGAGGTTACGTAAAGTTGAAGGTCAGAAGGACAGGAAAAACTCTTCAAGAGATAATTCAAATTTTAAAGGAACACCAGGAGGAGCTCAGAGAAACGTATAGGGTTAAACATCTTAAGGTTTTCGGTTCCTACGTTAGGGGTAATCAGAAGGAAGAGAGTGACCTTGACTTAATGGTTTCCTTCGAAGAGACTCCTACCCTGCTTGAGTTTATTGACCTTAAAGAGTACCTGGAGGGTATAACCGGAGTAAAGGTAGATTTAGTTACAGAAGAGGGTATAAGCCCTTATATAAAGCCGTATATTGAGGAAGTTGAGGTATTGTAGTTGAAGGAAGCAGAAGCATACCTAAAGCACATTCTTCAGGAATGTGAATTTTTAGTGCTTATGTAGTTTTCTGAAAAAAATCCCTTGTTTACTCCATGGTATTTTATACATAAATCAATATGGAGAAAGAAGATGCTTACTAAGGTTCAAAAATGGGGAAACAGTCTGGCTGTAAGAATTCCCTCAGCGTTTGCTAAAGAAATTGGTCTTTGTCCTGATACGGAAGTGGAGTTAAAACTTGAAGATAACAAGCTGGTAATTATTCCTAACAAAAGGAGGCAGTTAGAAGAGTTGTTAAAACAGGTAACTCCTGAGAATCTACATAGTGAAATTGATTGGGGTGAAAAGAGTGGAGAAGAAGAGTGGTAAGTACATTCCTGAAAGAGGGGATATTTTATGGTTATACTTTTCACCACAAGCAGGGCATGAACAAGCCGGAAAAAGACCTGCTATATGCTTATCTCCCAAACTTTATAATGAAAAGACGAACTTAGGTTTATTCTGTCCGATTGAAGTTTCTCTACCGGCTAATTGTCCTGTAAGAGGTGTTATTCTTGCAGATCAGATTCGTAATTTGGATTGGAATATTAGGAAGGTATCGTTTATAGCAAGGGTTTCTGAAGATACTTTGGAAAGGGTTTTGGAAAAGATTCAATTGCTTTTATTCTATTAGAGTAAATTTAGTTGCAAAAACGGCTTTTTCTGTCATTCTGAGGGCGCAGCCCGAAGAATCTCTTAAAATTTACAGTTCTTTACCTGTTTATAAGCCAAACTTAAAATTTAAACAGTAATCATATCTTTCACTTTTTCAAGAGCCGGGAAAAGTTTAAGTGCTTCGGCTGTGCTTTTGAACGGTCTTTTCAGGATAATGTCAGATGCAGCTTTTTTTGAAATTCCCGGAAGGAAGGAGATAAGCTTTAGTGAAGCAGTGTTAAGGTTAAAGGGAAAGGGCAGCCCTATTAGAGAGCGTTCTCTGTGGGAAACAACAACGATGTCTATCATCTGTTTTAAGGGTAGTTTATCGGGGATTCTGATAAGCACAGGGTAGGTGGCAAGCTGTCTGCCGAGAGTGTGTCCGCCGTCATAAGCTTCAAGAAGAACATCTTTTATAACTGTTCCTTTCGGGAATACAGCTTTCATCATCGGAAGGTCTATCTCTTCCCTTACAAACTGCTTGAATTTTTCAAACTCTTTTTTGAATTTTGTTTTCGGTTTTTTCACCATATCGGCAATATCTGTTCCTTCGAAAACCATCACCTGTCTTATGTTTATACGCCTTAAAAGAAGGCCGTTGTCAACCACTTTTTTGAGGAAGTCTATATTTTTCCTGAAAGTTTCTTTTGTTTCTCCCGGAAGTCCCACAAGGAAATTTACACCGGGTAAAAGTTTGTAAAGGCCGTTTTCTCTCTCTTTAAACCTTCCGATTTCATTAACTATCTTTATCGCTTCAAATATTCCATCAACATCAACTTTGAGATTGTTTCTCTTTATAACATCTTCATCGGCACTTTCAAGACCAAAGGCGGCAACATCTCCTTCGGTGTCATAATGTGCTATACATTTTAAAGCTTCTTTTGATTTTTCAGGAAACCGGTAGATGGTTCCTGCATTAACGTTGTCTATGTGGAGGGTTTTTATCTCTTTTCCTTCTCTTACTCTTTTAAAAAGTGAACATATCGCTTCAGGATTTGGCTGTGGGAATTCACCGTCTTCCTTTTTTGACATAAATCCTAAAATGTTTGGCTGTCTGCCTATGCGAAAATACTTTACGCCGTAGCTGTAAAAAGCTTTAACCTCTTCTTCAACACCTTTAATCGTTCTAAAGTCCGGATTTCCGTAAAATTTTTCGGTACAGTAGGAGCAGTGTTTTTCTCTTTCGCAGCCCCTGTAAGTTTCTATTTCGCAGATTATATGTGGAAAGTTCGGGTGTTTTTTTACTATAAAAGCACCGCACGGTGCATATCTGTCAATATCTCTGGCTGTTCTTTTAGCTTTTATCCTTCCGTCAGATAGAGTTTCACCGTTTAAAAGCTTCTTTCCAATAATTTCGGCACACGCTTCAATATCTCCGCTGACCACAATATTGTAGTCCGATATATCAAGAGATTTTGCAGCCACCCCTCCTTTCATGGCAAATCCAAACTGTATGGGACCACCGATTATTTTGAATACAGGGAGTTTCCCGATTTCGGTTATCTCTTTTGCCGTTATAGGTGTTCCTCCGAGGTATCTGCCGGGAACCGTTAAACCTGCAACCACAAACAGTATATCTGCACTTTCAACCTTTTCTCTTTCTTTTTCCGATGTTCTGTAAGCGTCAATGGTTGTGTATTCTATGGATTCTTCAGGAATTCCTGCACATACAAGAGCCCCTGCTATGTATCTTGGATATGTAGCAAGATACGGAGGGACTCCAAGGCAGGTTGGTTCATCAACGTATCCGTCAAGAATGGTTATTCTCAACCTTGCTTCCTTTATTAAGAATGTTAAAAAATACGGGAGAGATGATACCTGTGATTATAGCAAGAAGAATGAGAGCGGCTTCTGTGTGGTGGTCTATAAGGTTAAGAGCTTTGCCCATTTCAGCTGTAACGATAACGAGAGTCAGCGGTGCAGAAAGGAGAAATCCTGCTGAAACAGCACGCTTGAAACTTATTCCTGTTAAAATCATAAGCAGAGAAGGGAGTATTTTTGCAAGATAACTGCCAAGTATCAGAAGTCCTAAAAGCATTAGAAGATGGGTATCAAGGCCGGGCATTTTAAATTTAATTCCTACATAGATAAAAAATACAGGAATTAAAAAGCCAAAACTTATTCCTGAGAGCTTTTCCTCTATCTTTTCTGTGTTCGGGAATACTGTTGAAAATATCATTCCAGCGATAAATGCTCCAAGTATCGGTTCCACATCTATTAAAGTGGCAAGGGCTGAAAGAGCGAACATTATAGCTATACTTATTCTTGCTCCGATTTCAGTTGGATTTTTTTCAAAGTAGATTTTTATCTCTTCGGGATACCACCACATAAGGCTTTTAAGAATTATAAGAATAACTCTTGCTACTATAAAAAAAGCTATAAGTTGTCCTATTTTGATAAAAAATGTTACTCCGAATCCAAACTTTACAAGGATGGAGTATATCGTAAGAACAAAGATACTTAAGAATTCTCCTGCTGTGCCTGTCAGAAAAACAAGTTTTCCGTAAGGAGATGAGAGCTGTCCTATTTCTCTTAAAACAGAAACGATAATGCCGACAGAAACCGCTCCTATCGCTATGGAAACTATCGGTTTAAGATGGAAGAAACCTCCGAACGCAAAGGCTACTGTAAATATTAGAATGGGTATTGTAAAAACGACAAACTTTTCTCTTCCAGAAAGCTCCCTTATTTCTGAAAGTTTAACTTCAAGTCCTGCCATAAACATAAGCACAAGAAAGCCAAAATTTGATAAAAAATCAAGCCACTGGGATTGGTGAATTAGCTGGAGGAAGGAATTTCCTAATATAATACCGTATATAACCTCTCCAACAGCTACAGGAATTCTTAAAAGGTTACTTATAAAAGGTGCAAGAAATATACCTGTTGTTAAAAGCACAATTGAAACTACCAGACTTTTATCCATTATTCACCTACACATGTTAGTAGTGTTGAACATTTTGTTCTGTGAACCATATGATAAGGGGGATAAGGATTGAACCAGTTTGTTTTTTTACCTTTTCTTGCTCCTATGATAGCAAGATCAAACTTTTTACTGAGTTTAGCAACTTCTGTAACAGGATTTCCCTCTTTGAGAATGAACTTTATGTCCTGCTTATAAAGGTTTGCAAACTTTATTATTTTATCACTTATGATTCTTATCTTCTCTTCATCAGCGCTTTTATCGGATGTTACGTAAACAACAGAAATTTTTGCTTCTATCTGGAGAGAGATTTCTATTCCTATTTCAAGAGCTCGGTATCCGTTAAATGAACCTGAAACAGGGACGAGAATGTTTTTATATGGAGCAGTTCCTCTTCCTATAAGAACTGGAGTAACTGTTTCTTCAGCAACTTCAATAGGAAAACTTCTTTTACCAAAGAATAGAGGAAATTCCTTATAAATATCAGGAAGAACTATTATTCCCACATCTTCGTCTTTTGCTTTCTCTATGAACTCTTTTTCACAAAACTGTAAAGTTTCTATTTTAAGTGTCTGGTCTGGTGCTTCTGTTGAGAATATCTGTTTAAGATGCTCTTTCTCTTCATTAAAGCATGTATATACAGCAATTAGGTTTATCTTTGTATTTTTCCCCATAAATGTAGCATCTTTTACAGCCACCATATTTTGGTGGTTGTTTTCTTTTAGAAGAATTATCTCTTCTGAACCAAATTGAGCGGGAAACTGAGCTTCACCTGAGCGGATAAGTCCAACTATATGTTTCAGAATTTTTGGTTCTCCGATGATTAAAACTTTGTCACCGGGTTTTATTACGGTCTTTTTGCTTGGGAGGAGTAATTTATTGTCTCTGTAAATGGCTGCGATTTTCCATCTTCTTGAGCTGAATTTTGTAACGGGATATCCTACAAGCATTGATGTTGGCAATATGGTTACTTCTACTATTTCACCTTTTCCAAGACCTATGTTGGTTGCTGCTACGACTCCTGATGATATTCTTCTTTCAAGTTGAGAAGCTGTAGCAACCGCTTTATTTATACATTCTATTTCTTCTTTTTCAAACCATTTATCGTGGTCTACATGGTTTGATACTGCAAAGATTGAAGGGACGTTTTCCTCTTTTGCTATTCTGCACGCTTCAAGGTTTGCTTCATCATCTCCTGTACAGGCAACAAAAACCTTCGCATCCTCTAATCCTGCCCTTTTTAAAATTAATTTGCTTGTTCCATCCCCCTGTATTAGGGTGGTTCTGTTCAAAGCCCCACTGTCAAGAAGTTCAATGATTTGCTTAAGCTTATTTTCGTCGTTATCAATTATGGTTATCTCCCACTCTTTTTTTACTCTTTTTACCAACTCTTTCCCGACCTGGCCGGCACCAACGATTACTATTTTCACAATATCTCCCTGATTTTTGCACACCTATATAAGTTTCCATAATTTTATAAAAAATATTTGATCTTGTCCTTAAGGTAGGATATAAAGGTTTTTAAAAATAGAAATCATTTTTAATAATATCTAAATGGTGCTTGACATGCAATGCTTGATTCATAAATTACAATATCAGAAAGGTAATCAGGAGGTTAAATATGGAGATACCGGTACTTGCGTTAAATGATGTAAAGTTGAAAGTGGAGGATAAGGAAATTTTAAGGGGTGTTAATCTTACAATCAACAAAGGTGAGCTTCATGCTATTCTCGGCCCAAATGGTGCAGGTAAATCTACACTGGCATCTTTGATTATGGGAATTAACGGTCTTTCAGAGCCGACTTCCGGAGAGATTATTTTTAAAGATAAACTGATAAATGGACTTTCCATATATGAAAGGGCAAGGCTGGGTTTAACTCTTGCATGGCAGGAACCTGCAAGATTTGAAGGATTGACGATAGAGGATTATCTAAAAATTTCAGGCAAAAATAATCCGGATCTTGATATAGATAAGTGCCTTGAAGCTGTTGGTCTTGACCCAAAAGTATATCTTAAAAGGTTTGTTGATGAATCACTTTCTGGAGGTGAAAGAAAGAGAGTTGAGCTTGCCAGTATTCTTGCAATGAAACCGGATTTTGCAGTGCTTGATGAGATAGATTCCGGAATAGATTTTACGTCTATAGAGGATTTTCAGGGTGTTCTTCAGGAGATGAAAAATGATGGAATTACGATTTTGATGATAACACACAACGAAAAACTTCTCTCTTCTGCCGATAGAGCCTCTCTTCTCTGTAATGGAAAAGTTATAAAAACATCAGATCCTGAAACGATAAAAAAGCAGTTTGAAGAGTGTAAAGTGTGTGAAGTTCTTGATTTTGAACAGAAAGAAACCCATAAGGAGGAAGGATAATGAAAGGGACAAAAAACGGTATTTTAGATAATCTTTTTGGTCTGGGGCTTCCAAAGGATATTCTCAAAAATCCTTCTGTAATAATAGAAGGGCATGATGTTATTAGAGAAGTTCCCTATCCGGGTATAGTTCTTGAAAAACAGCTTTTTGATGATAGAGTTGATGTAACTCTTACAGTTTTACCCGGGGTAAAGGTTGACAAACCGGTTCATTTCTGCCTTTCAAAACTTGGAACCGGTGACCAGCTTGTTAATATAGAAGTTAACGTCGGTAAGGATGCGGATATAAAACTTATTTCTCATTGCGCTTTTAAAGGTGGAAAAATAAACCATAGAAGTAAGACGAAATTTAAAGTGGCAAAAAATGCTTCTCTTGATGTTACAGAAATTCATTACCACTCTGAAGATACCGATATTTTAATTGATGCGTATGCTGAAGGTGTTGTTGAGGAAAGAGGATTTTATAAAAGTCTTTTCAAGATAAACACTGTGAAGGCTGGTAAAGTTAACATTAAATATAAAGTGGATGTTATGGATTATGCGAATGTTGATATTGAGGCAAAGATTGCCGGAAAAGATGGTGATGAAATCTATGTAACAGATGTTATCTATCTTAAAGGGAAATATTCCCGTGCTATAGCAAAAAGCAGGCTTATGGCTCTTGGGAATACAGTTGCAGAGTTTTACGGTGAAACTTATGGTTTAGGTGATTATTCAAGAGGGCATATAGACTGTTCTGAGGTTATAAGAAGTAATGATGCAAAACTGAAAGCTGTCCCTATTGTGGTTGTGAATAATGAGACTGCTAAGGTCACCCATGAAGCTGCGATAGGTAGTCTTGACAAGAAACAGCTTGAGACTCTTATGGCAAGAGGATTAACAGAAGATGAAGCTGTTGAAGTTATAGTTCAGGGAATGTTAAGATAAGTTGTGGTATAATGAGAATTGTTATTAATAATCTAAACGATTTAAAGGAGGTAGCAATGAAAGTATTTGGACCAGAACCGGAAGGAAAGAGAAAGCATACTCCAGTAGTTGAGGCACCGGCAAAAGTTAAGAAGGGTGAGTGGTTTGATGTGAAAGTTGTTGTTGGTAAAGACATTCCACATCCAAACACAAAAGAACACTGGATAGAGTTTGTTTCTCTCTGGGCAGGGAACTTTTTAGTTGCAAAAGCATCTTTTGAAGCTGAAAAGGCAGCTTCTGAAGTTGTGTTTAAGGTGAAGCTTGAGGAAACAGCTACTTTAACAGCACATGCTTACTGTAACCTTCACGGTCTCTGGCACAGCGAAGAAGTTACAGTTGAGGTTGAGTAATAAAAAGGGGGCAAAGCCCCCTTTTTATCTTAAAAATGTCTGTATGATATTTTTGCTTTTCCTTCTTTAAAATAACTTATTGCTTCTTCTGTGTTTTCAATTTCAGCTGGAAGTTTATAAACAGCTATTTTTCTCATAATAAGTTTTAAGAAAGGTGCTTCAGCTATTTCAGCTGTTAAAAGTGCGTCAATGCTGTTTTCTGCAAGAAGGTCTGCTGCATTTTTCCCTTCACCACATCCACTTTTACATCCACCGCATGCGTAGATATTCTTTAGAAAATTAATTTCTTCTGTTTCAGTATCATAAATTAGAAACTGTGGAGCGGTGCCAAACACCTTTAATATTTTTTTCCTACTTTCGTCAACAGGTATTGCCAGTTTCATTCCACTCTCCTTATCTGTAAGTTTTGGAAAAATTTAGTTAATTCTTAAGGACAATCTTTGACCTTCCTCAAATTTGAGGCTATTTTCAAATTTTGTCTTTCGGCTTCAAAAAAACCATAGAATAATTTTATGGGTCATCCTGAGGGCTAAGTCTGGAGAATCTTTTAGAATACATAGTTGTTTTTTTGATTTGTCTATTCTTGACATTTTATCTTTCAGGTCATATACTATACCCCGTAGGGTATATATGGAGGGAATGATGGTTGATGTGAACAAAGAGGAAAAAAGAAAAATTATTCAAAGACTGAAGAGGATAGAGGGACAGATAAGAGGACTGCAGAGAATGATAGAAGAGGGAAATAATTGTGAGGATGTTCTTATTCAGCTTTCTGCAGTCAAAAATGCGATGGAGAACCTTGGGATAGTTATTTTGGAAAGTTATCTGAAACATTGTGTTTTTAAAGATGAAAGCCTTTCTCCTGAAAAGGAGAGGGAGCTTGAAGCAGCCTTAAAACTTTTGAAACGACTTAAATAAGATTAATTAATGGAGGATGGTATGAGCTACATAGAAGCTTTGAAAGAAACTTTTAAGGAAAATTTTACCGATGATAAACTTAATAAAATCGCTTACGGGCATGACCTTGGAGAGTTTCCTCCGCCTGTTAAGAAAATGATGGGAATAAGAGAACCTGATGGAATTGTCAGAGTTTTATCTGAAGATGATGCTAAAAAGCTGTTAGAACTTTCAAGGAAATACGGGTTTCGGGTGGTTCCCCGTGCAAAGGCTTCTTCTGGTTACGGTGGTGTTTTACCTGTTGCTGAGGATACTGTTGTTGCTGACCTTGCGTGGATGAAGGAGATTATTTCCATTGATAAAGAAAATTTGACTGCTACCGTTCAACCTGCTGTTGTGTGGAAGGAGCTTGATGAGGAACTTCAAGCAAGAGGATTGACTTTGAGACTTTATCCGTCAAGCTATCCTTCTTCAACTGTTGGAGGATGGCTTGCGCAGGGTGGTGCAGGTATTGGGAGTTATGAGTATGGCTGGTTTAAGGAGAATGTTATTTCGGCAAAGGTTGTTCTTCCAAGTGGTGAAGTTAAGATTTTTGAAGGTCAGGAACTTCTTGATTATATAGCAGATGCTGAAGGTATTACCGGTATCATTACAGAGATTACTATAAAAGTTAAGCCTCTTGAGAAAGAAAAGGTTACTGTAATTGCATTTGGCGATGAGGATAGTATAGGTGGAGCGTTAAATTACATTTTTGAAAACAGCATACCTTTCTGGAGTGTTTCGTTTATAAATCCTGATGCGTGTAAAGTAAAGAATGTTTTTCCACCTCCAGCTCCACACGGTCATCCTGAACCTGTTCACAGACCTAAACTTCCTGAAAAATACATGTTAATTCTGGCATATCCAGAATCAAGAGAAAATATTGTTAAGGGTGCGATAGATGAACTGGTTAAGAAATTTAACGGAGAAATTCAGCCTGAGGAGATAGCGGAGCATGAGTGGGAAGAGAGATTTAAGCCTATGAAAGCTAAAAGGCTTGGTCCTTCTGTTGTTCCTGCTGAAGTGGTTCTGCCTGTTAAAAGTGTAGGAGAGTTTTTAAAAAGAGTAAGGAAGGAGATAAAGCATCCTGTTGTTTTTGAAGGATTTACAGTTAAAGATGGGAAAGTTATTCTTCTTGGTTTTATTCCACATGATATAAGAAAAAAAGACTTTCAGTTTGTTTCAGCTCTTGGAATTACAGTTTCTAAAATAGGTCATTCTCTTGGCGGTAAGCCGATAACTTCCGGGTACTATTTTGCCCATGAGGCTGAGAAGATTTTTGGTAAAGAGAGAGTAGAAAAACTTAAAGAGTTTAAAAAGAAAGTTGATCCTAAATCTTTAATGAATCCTTATAAAGTTATTGAGGCGGGTAAACCGGCTAAAATAATGGCTCTTGGAAATATAACAGAACCTTTTATGAAAGCTCTTGCTAACAATGTTGCCAGCAAGTGTGATTTTAAAGAGCATTTTGAGGATAAAAAAGGATTTCCCGGAGATATTCTCTGGTATGCCTATTCCTGTACTCAATGCGGTTACTGTGTTGACAACTGCACTCAATATGGTGGATATAAATGGGAAGCAACAACTCCAAGAAGTAAATGGATATTTCTTAGAGAGCTTGTAGAAGGAAGGCTTGAAGAGAGTCAGGAGCTTGTGGATATATTCCTTGGGTGTACCCTCTGTAATTTCTGTGATATTGAGTGTCAGATAGACCTTCCGATACTACATGCGTGGGACAGGCTGAGAGAGAAGTTTGTCCTTAAGGATAAGTTTTCCGCCTTTCCTGCCCTTGAGGTTATGGCAGCAGGGTTGAGGCAGCAAAACAATATATGGGCAGGACCTTCTAAAGATAGAGATAAATGGATTCCTGATGATTTGAAAGAGTATATAGAGGAAAATAAAGGGAAGACTGATGTTTTATACTTTGCAGGTTGTACAGCTGCGTTTGTTGAAAATGATGTTGGAATAGGTGCCATGCGCCTTATGAAGGATGCTGGCATCAAATTTACAAATTTTGGCAAGCAGGAAGCGTGCTGTGGAATTCCTATGGTTGTAGCTGGAAGGACAGATCTTGTTGAGAGGATGTTTGACCATCATACAAAACTTGCAAAAGAGATGGGAATTAAAACTATTGTTACATCATGCCCATCCTGTTATAAAACATGGAAGATTTACTACCAGGAGATAGCTGAGAAGAAGGGGGTGGAGTATCCGTTTGAGATAAAACATTTTACAGAGCTTCTTGCTGATGCTGTTAAAGATGGAAGACTTACATTTGAAAATAAACCGGAAGGAGTTGATACCATTACTTACCATGATACATGTAAACTTGGAAGAAGTGTTCCTGTAACAGAACCACCGAGAGAACTTCTTAAAGCCGTGCCGGGAATAAAACTTGTTGAGATGAAGCATAACAGGGATAAGACTCTTTGCTGCGGTGGTGCCGGTACACTTGTTAAAAATCCTGAAGTGGCTCATAAAATAGGTCTCAAAAAGCTTGGCGAGGCGGTTGAGGCTGGTGCTGATACCCTGACAACAATATGTCCGTGCTGTGAATTTAAGATGAGGGTTGATAGAGACCATCTTGTTAAAGAGGGTAAACTTCCTGACCTGCAAATAAAAGACCTTGCCTATATTCTTGCCGAAGCTAAAGGCTATAAGCTGAAAGATCCTGAGCCGTGGGTAAGAGAATTGTGGGGAACATTTGAGGCTATGATAGGGATAATGGATCCGCCGGGTATGGCAAGATTTATGGCTGATTATCTTCCTGAGATGATAGATGCGATGCCTGAACCTTACAGGGGAATGATGAAGGTTATGATGTCTGCACCGCAGCCTGTTAGGAAGGCAATGTTTGCAGCTATGAAGCCGATGATGCCAAAACTTTTCCCTTCAATGCTTGATGAGATGATGCCAAAACTCTTGCCGATATTCCTTAAAGGTATGGAAGAGAGAATTCCTATGCCTGATTTTCTAAAAGAACAGATGCCGGATTTAATGCCGGAAGTGATGAAAAACTATATGAGCGGTCATCTTCCACAGATACTTAAATATTTCATGCCATATATGGAAAAGTACATTATGACAGGTAAGGTTAATTAACAAAAATCAATTTACGGGTCCCTTTCCCGGGGAGGGACCCGTAAAATTTAACTTGTATTATAGGGGGGTATCATGATAAGGAAGTTGCTTGCCGTGACTTTTACTGTATGTCTTGGAAGTCTTTTTCTTCTTTCATCGCAGGCTGATGCCACAAACGGTGATGACATGATTGGAGTATCACCAGTATCAAGGGCAATGGGTGGAATAGGTGTTGGGTTGCCGATTGGTTCTACAGATGAGGTTTATAGAAACCCGGCATGGATGAGTAAATCTTCAGGTTTTGATGTTAGTTTCGGTGCTACTTTGTTCCTTCCAGATGTAAAAGCCTCTGCAACCACTCCTGCCGGAACTACTGAAGTTTCCAGTAAAGCTGATACTTTTGTAATTCCTGAATTTTCAATAACTCAGCGATTGAATGATAAACTTGTTTTTGGTCTTGGGGCTTTTGGCGTTTCTGGTATGGGTACCGATTATAGAAATTCCAGTTCTCCTCTGTTTCAAAATATGAATACCAATTTTTCTTTTATGAGAATGATGCCGGCACTTTCTTACCAACTTAATGAAAATCTTTCTTTAGGTGCTGCTGTTCATATGGCATGGGGTTCTCTTGATATGGGACAGGGTTATTCTCAGGATTTTGGAATCGGAGGAACTTTCGGAATTGCTTATGATTCTGGATTCTTTACAGCAGGATTTTCTTATATGTCACCTATTTCAATGACCTATGAAAGGGTTTATGATTCTAACGGAGATGGAACTTATGAGAATATAAAACTTGAACAGCCTCAAGAAGTGGCAGCGGGATTTGGTGTAAGACCTTCTGAAAGAGTAAAAATTGGTTTTGATGTTAGATGGATTAACTGGTCTGGTGCTGATGGATATAAACAGTTTGGCTGGGATGATCAGGTTGTTTATTCTGTTGGTGGAGAATTTAAGGCTACTGAAAAGCTCTGTTTAAGGGCTGGTTTTAACTATGCCAAAAGTCCTTTAGATGATGTTTCTGCTGCTTCAAATGCCGCTCAAACCATAACAGTTCCTGATCTTGCTGCTTCGTCTAATGAATATGGAATTGGTGTTATGAATGCTCTTGGATTTCCGGCTATAACGGAGACACATATTACGCTTGGAGCAGGTTATAAGGTGAGTGAGCACTTCGCGGTCAATGTAGCTTATGTCCGTGCCTTTGAAGGTGATTTCAAAGTTACAGATACTGCAAACGCATCCCCAACTTATGAAGCTAAAAATGCCCAGAACAGCATTTCTATGGGATTCCACTGGAACTTTTAATCCTGCGGAACCTTCCTCCTTTTCTTATGGAAACCCTCCCCTCGGGAGGGTTTTTTTATTTAAGACTGGAGTTCTTTCAGTTTTTCAAGAACTTTTTCTGCATGTCCTTTAGCCCTAACGTTCTTCCACACATGTGCAACTTTTCCTTCAGGATCTATAAGATAGGTTGTTCTAACAACTCCGTAGTATTCTTTACCAAAGCGTTTTTTCAGTTTCCACGCTCCGTAAGTTTTTATAACCTCTTTTTCAGGGTCGCTTAAAAGAGTAATAGTTAATCCTTTTTTCTCTTTAAATTTTTTGTGGCTTTCAACAGAATCGGGACTTACACCAAGGATTACGGCGTTCAGTTTTTCAAACTCCTCTTTCAATTTACTGAACTCTTCTGCTTCTTTGGTGCATCCCGGCGTGTTATCTTTTGGATAAAAATACAAAACTAACCATTTTCCTTTAAAGTCTTTCAGGCAGTTTTTTTTGCCTTCGTCATCTTTAAGACAAAAATCCGGTGCGTTCTTTCTGACATCAATCATTGTTTTCCTCCATATCATTGATTTATTTCTGAATTAAATATATGAGATTTTAAGGATAAAAAATTGAGATTTGGGAGGGGGGGAAGAGAGCCCCCCTCTAAAGAATTTGATTAGTTCTTTTTCCTTTTATATATGTAAAATGCTCCACCAATGAGAATAACCGGAGTAAAAATCATTCCAAGGCCAAAAGCTATTCCGGGGAAATGTCCGTATCCAAGCTCTACAAAAGGTAATCTATGCTCTGACCACCATGGTCCATGACAATCAAGACAGTGAAGTGCTTTTTCCTTTGGAGCCACTCCGTGGTTTAACTGGAAGTATCTTGAGATTTCCACCCAGCTTTTTCCATCCCATTCAAGTCCAGCAGCTTTGGCTCCCATTTTTATAGCTTTATCTCTATCTCCTGTTGCAAAAATAATTCCAACCTTTATAGGAATTGGAACATTACGTTTGGTATCGTATGGAACTATTGCGTAATGGTATTTAAAGGGATATATTTTCCCATCTCCTTTTTTGCCAATAGGTTGAGTAAACTGGATTTTACCTATAACATTTTCAACACCTTCATCAGGTTCTTCAAGGTTCGCCGGAATTAGTTTACCGTTTAATGCCGGAAGGTATAGTTTTCTTTTTCCGTTCCACCAGGCATATCTTGGAATGATGTTTTCTTTAATTTCTCTTTCTTCTCCCCATTTTACTCCTTCAAATTCAATTTTACTCCAGTCTCTGTGAAGTTCACTTTTATGAATAAGCGGAATATGACATGTTTGACATGCTATATGCTCTGTGTGGAAATTTTCTATAAACCATCCTTTTATGCCTTTATGAGGCTGTTTATGACAGTCACTGCATGAAACAGCTTTTGCCTCTCTTGAAAATGTGTCAACTCCAACAGTGCCTACTTTATGGTTTTGGAAGGAATGGCAATCAATACAGTCCATTCCAGAACCCATGTGCACATCAATCTCTCTTGTTATTTTTTTACTCATTAAACCTGAAAATAGATTAGGTCTTTTTACGCCATCTCCTCCGCCGCTGAAAGCGTGGCATAAAAGACATACATCTTTAGAAGGTCTTTTCTGAATTTTTGAGGCTACTTTCATTAAATCTATTTTTGATTCGTATCTCCATCTACCGTTTTCGTTAACAGGCACTTTTAGCCCGCTTTTTACTCCTTTTCCCCCTCCGTATCCTGATATATGACATACCAGACAGTCAATATCGGTTGCTGCTTCCTCAAATGACATGTTTGGATTTCCAGGTTTCCCCATGCTTACGCCATGGCACATAGAGCATCCGCTCATTAGGAGTTTACCTGTGATTTTATTTTCATGGCCAGGAGGGGTTTTTTTCAGGGTAACTTTTCCTATCCAGTTTATAGTATGACCGTTAAAAAAGATGGACATGCAGTAGTCGTTATAGTTATGTTTTCCTCCTCCTTTTGCATCGGGAAGGTTAGTTACATCGTTTAACTTACTGCTCATCTGGAAATGGTAGGAATGAAACACGTCTTCAACTTGCTTTTTGTGGCATGGAAGACAGCTTTTAGCTCCTTCATACTTTGTAATGCCGAGAGCTTTAAAAGCTTCGGTATGGTCTGCAAACCTTTTCTCCGGGTCCATAAGAATGGTTTTTTTTGTCACAGCTGCATGGCTTAAATTTGATGTAAGCATAAAAACAGATAACCACGCAGAGACTTGTAAGAGCTTCTTTCTCATACTTCCCTCCTCGATTATAGTTTTTTGTTTATACCATATAGTGATTATAATAAATTTTTTATGTAAGTGCTATTCGTAAATTTATAAATTTGACTTAGTAAATATTCCAAAGTAAAGATAAAACTGATTGTTTTTAAAATTTCATTGTGGTAACACCAAGTGAATATTAAATACTACTTATATAAGAAAGTATTGACTTATCTGAGAGATGTCTCTATAATCAAAATACAGTAATGTCCAATCCAAGAAAAGGAGGGTTGAAACTATGGACAGAAACATGTTCACGGGGGGATTACCGGGAACAATCTCCCGTCGTGGTTTTTTACGTGCTTGTGCTATAGCTACAGCTGCTATGGGACTTCCTATGGAAATGGTTACAAAAGTTGCTGAGGCAGCGGAAAGCCCTGAAAGACCAAGAGTTGTATGGCTTCATTTTCAGGAGTGTACAGGATGTTCAGAGTCTATCTTAAGGGCTTCCCATCCTGACCTTGCAACTTTGATTCTTGACCTTATTGACCTTCAGTATCATGAAACTTTGATGGTTGGTGCTGGACATCAGGCTGAAGCTGCTTTTGAAAAGGCGATAGAAGAGCCTGGTTATGTTCTTGTTGTTGAAGGTTCAATTCCAACAGGTGAGTATGAAGACTTCTGTATGATAGGTGGTCATTCTGCAGAGCATAACCTTAAGAAAGCTGCGAAGAATGCAGCTATTATCATCAACATTGGAACATGTTCTGCATGGGGAGGTATTCCAGCTGCAAGACCAAACCCAACAAAAGCTGTCGCTACAGGTGATATTATCAAGGATAAGCCGATAATAAATATTGGTGGATGTCCTCCAAACCCACATAACTTTCTTTCTGCGGTTCTCTATTATCTTACATTTAAGAAAGTTCCTCCAACAGATATTTATGGAAGACCACTGTTTGCTTACGGAAGAAGAATTCATGACCATTGTGAAAGAAGACCTCACTTTGATGAAGGAAGATATGCTGAGCAGTTTGGCGATGTAGGTCACAGGCTTGGCTACTGTCTTTATAAAGTTGGGTGTAAAGCACCTGAAACCTTTGGTAACTGTTCTATTATAAGGTTTAATGATGTTGAAGTATGGCCTGTTTCTGTTGGTAATGGTTGTTACGGATGTACAGAACCAAACTTCTGGGATACTATGAGTCCATTCCATGAAAGACTTCCAGGTGTTCCGCTTCCAGTAAACGGTGGAACAATTGCAAATGCTACCGATATTGGCAAGAAAGCTCTTGGAATTACAGCTGCAGCTCTTGCAATTCACGCAGGTATCGGTGTAGCTAAAAGTCTTGCTAAAGGCAAAAAGAAAGAGGAAGAATAATCAATAAATAAACCCCAGATGGAGGTTAAACTATGGCAAAAAGAGTTGTGATTGACCCGATTACAAGGATAGAGGGTCACTTGAGAATAGAAGTAGAAGTTAAAGACGGGCGAGTTGTTGATGCTTACTCTTCTGCTCAGATGTGGAGAGGTATTGAAAATATTATAAAGGGAAGAAAGGCGGATGATGCGTGGATGTTTGCCCAGAGAACCTGTGGTGTTTGTACAACAGTTCACGCTATGGCTTCTGTAAGGTCTGTTGAAAATGCACTTAGACTGGAAATTCCTTACAACGCTCAGATGGTTAGAAACCTTATTATCGCTTCCCACTCATTACAGGACCATATAGTTCATTTCTACCATCTGACAGCACTTGATTGGGTTGATATAGTTTCAGCTTTAAAAGCTGACCCGAAAAAAGCTGCTGCTATTGCTGAAACCTATCAAGACTGGAAACTTAACGGTGCATCTGTATTTAAAGCTGTTCAGGAAAAGCTTAAAAAGTTTGTAGCTTCCGGTCAGCTTGGTCCGTTTGCAAGCGGATACTGGGGACATCCTGCGATGAAACTTCCTCCAGAAGTTAATCTTATTGCGGTTACTCACTATCTCCAGGCTCTTGATTATCAGAGAAAAGCTTGCCAGGCTGTTGCTATACTTGGTGGTAAAAACCCACACATTCAGAACCTTGCTGTTGGTGGTGTTTCTACTGCTATCAATCCTGATAACGTTGCCACACTTAACATGGAAAGACTTTACTATATCAAGCAACTTCTTGAAGAGATAAGGGACTTTGTTCAAAACTGTTACTTCCCAGACTGTATGGCTATTTCTGCTTTCTATAAAGAGTGGCTTAACTACGGTAAAACAGGGGAATACTATCTTTCTGTTCCTGAGCTTCCACAGGATACAAAAGGCGAGGTGTTTGATATTCCTGGTGGAACTGTTATTAACGGTCAGGTTAAACAGATTAAGAGCTTCTATGATCCGTACTTTATTAACAATGTTGCTGAGAATATTACTCATGCGTGGTATGATGGAGATTGGACAAGGCATCCTTGGGAAGAGGAAACAGTGCCAAAATACACAGGATTTAAAGCTGATGGCACAGTAGATGAGAAAGGTAAATATTCATGGTCAAAGACACCTGTATTTAAGGTTGGTAACGACTATGTTCCGATGGAAGTAGGTCCTCTCTCAATGATTCTTGTTGGGTACCTTACAGGGCATAAATTAACAAGAAAATGGACTGACAAAGCCCTTAATATGATAAGCAGCATTGCTAAAACAGAAGTTACTATTGAGAATCTCAAGTCAACAGCAGGTAGAAATATCGCAAGGGCTATCAGGGCTGCAATGATGGCAGACCTTGCACTTAAGCAGTGGGAGCAGCTTGTTGATAATATTGGAAGGGGAGACCTTGAAATATTCAATCCACCTTCCTATCCAAAAGGTGAAATCAGAGGTTGCGGATTCCATGAAGCACCTCGTGGTGTTCTTTCTCACTGGTCTGTTGTTCACAACGGTGGCATAATGAAAAACTATCAGGAAGTTGTTCCTTCTACCTGGAACGCAGGTCCAAGGGACAGCAAAGGACGCAGATGTCCTTATGAGTCTGCACTTATTGGTAATCCTGTTGCCGAACCTGAGAAACCTCTTGAAGTTTTAAGAACAGTTCACTCTTTTGACCCATGTATCGCGTGTGCTGTTCACATGATTGACCCTGAAGGTAAAGAGATAGTTAAAGTTAAAGCTCTGTAATTTTCGGGGGCTAATGCCCCCTAACTTCCTCAAGGAGGGAAACCTATGGCAGGTCATGGAAAAGATTATGAAAAAGTTTATGTGTGGAGTGTTCTTTTAAGGGTTTACCACTGGGTGTTTGCACTTTCTATATTTGTGTTAATTGCTACCGGGCTTTACATTAACTGGCCCTGGACAAATACATGGATGGAAGGAAGCCACCAGTGGACTATGGCTATTATGAGATATATCCACTACGTTGCCGGTATGCTTTTTACAATGGCTGTGATTGCCAGAATATATCTCTGGTTCTTTGGTAATAAATATGAGAAAGTGTGGGACTTTGCTCCTATAACACCAAGAAATATAAAAAATATGATAACAACAGCTTTTTACTATGCTTACCTTACAGATAGCCACGAGCACAGAACCGGTCACAACGCGATGGCGGGAATGTCATACGTTATGACAATCCTTCTTGCAGTTGTTCAGTTTATTACCGGCTTCTATCTCCTCTATCCTGAAAGTAGTTTCTTTGTTAGTCTTGGTTCCATCTTCGGGACTCAGCAAACTGCAAGATTTATTCACCACATTCTTAACTGGTACTTTGCTATCTTTGCCGCTGTTCACATCTATATCGCTTCCTGGAACGATATAAGAAGTCCTGAAGGGTTAATATCTTCTATTTTCTCAGGTTACAAGTTTTTCCCAAAAGACCATCACTAAAATTTCAAAAAGTGGTATATAATAATAAAGGGGGAGTTAGCTCCCCCTTATTTTATTTTGGGTGCATTGATAAAGTTCTTTAATCTAAAAGGTACTTTTTGAATGTATCAATAAAACCGTTAAAGGAGAGCTTATGGAAAAGATTGGAATTATGGGTGTTGGTAATATTCTTCTTGGGGATGAGGGGTTTGGTGTTCATTTTATAGAGAGGTTAAGAAAAAAGTACGAGTTTCCTGAAAATGTTGAGCTTATAGATGGGGGAACTGCAGGGATATTTCTATCTCCACTTATAGACTACATTAAAAAGATGATAATCATTGATGTTGTTGCTGTTGATGCTGAGCCGGGTTCTATATTTGTTTATGATAAAGAGGATTTTTTTATAGATAGATTACCTGTAAAACTTTCTCCGCACCAGATAGGACTTCAGGAAGTTTTATTTCTAAACGATATGAAAGGTTCAGCACCGGAATATTTAAAACTTATCGGTATTGTTCCAAAGTCTCTTGATGCAAAAACTGAACTTTCTCCAGAGCTTGAAAGTAAAATGGATGAGGTGGAGAAGCTTGTTCTTGAAGAGCTTAAAAAGTTAGGTGTTGAACCGATACCTAAAAAAGAAATTGATGGTGAAAAGATGTGGTGGGAGAAAAAGAAGGAGGTTTAAACATGTGTGTTGGTGTTCCGATGAAAATAGTTGAGATAAATTATCCGATGGCGGTTGCAGAAGCTAAAGGGGTTAAGAGAAATATAAATCTTATGCTTATACCTGAAGATGAGATAAAGGTTGGTGATTATGTTATGGTGCATGTGGGAAGTGCTATTGAAGTTATAAGTGAGCAGGCAGCGGCGGAAATATGGGAAGCTCTTGATGAGGTTCTTGCACTGATGGAAGGGGAAGAGGATTCTAAAGATGCATGAAACATCCCTTGTTATAGGAATGCTTGAAAAGATTACAGAGATTGCAGAGAAAGAAAACGCAAAGAAGGTTTTAAAAGTGAAAGTGAAAATAGGTAAGCTTTCTGGTGTTGTTATTGATTCGTTTAAGTTTGCATTTGATACAATGAAAAGAGAGTTTCCTTTTACAGAAAATGCAGTTCTTGAGATAGTTGAAGTTCCTGCAGTTTATAGATGTTTTGATTGCGGTAAGGAGTTTGAAACTGAAACTGCCTATTTTCCGGAGTGTCCTTATTGTAAATCTTTTAATATTACAATCGTATCTGGCGAGGAACTGCAAATTGTTGACCTTGAAATAGATGTTTAGGAGGAGAAGATGTGTGATGTTTGTGGATGTGGAACAGATTCACATAACCATAATCATGAGCACACTCATGAGAGTGTTAAAACTGTGAAACTTGAAGAGAGTCTTTTAAAAGAGAATGACAGGATTGCTCAGGAGAACAGGAAGCATTTTGATGATAAAAATCTTTTGGCTGTAAACCTTATAAGTTCTCCCGGTTCTGGAAAGACAACGCTTCTTGAGAAAACGATAGAAATGCTGAAAGGTAAATATACAATAGGTGTGCTTGAAGGAGACATAGAGACAGAGAGAGATGCTGAAAGGGTAAGGGCAAAGGGTGCTTACGCTGTTCAGCTTACAACAGGTGGTGCGTGCCATCTTGAAGCTCCGCTTGTTCATAAAGGGTTTCATGCTCTTGAACATCAGCTTAAAGAGGGAGAAGAGCTTGATGTTCTTTTTATAGAAAATGTAGGAAATCTTGTTTGTCCTACTTCTTTTGACCTTGGAGAGCATTTAAGGGTTGTTCTTGTTTCTGTGCCAGAAGGTCCTGATAAACCTGCGAAGTATCCGAAAGCGTTTAGGACGGCTGATGTTTTTATAATTTCAAAGATAGATCTTCTTCCCTACTTTGATTTTGATGTTGAGAAAGTTAAGAAGGAAGCTCTTTCTCTTAATCCAAAACTTAAGATTTTTACCATCTCAACGGTTACAGGTGAAGGGATGGAGGAGTGGATTAAGTATCTTGAGGAGCTTATAAGGAATAAAAAAGGTACCTAACGGTAAGGGATTACCCTTGCCTTTTTACTTTTTCAATATATATTTTTCATCTGAAATTTCTGCCCACGTGGCTCAGGAGGTTAGAGCGCACCCTTGGTAAGGGTGAGGTCGGCGGTTCAACTCCGCCCGTGGGCACCACCTAAAAATAAAAGAGGGGATTTTGAAAGTAGTTGCTCACAGGGGAGCTTCCTTTTACGCACCTGAAAATACATTTGCTGCTTTTTTTCTTGCTGTTTCTCAGGGTGCTGATGGTATAGAGATGGATGTTCATATAACAAAGGATGGGGAAGTTGTTGTTATTCACGATAAAACTACTGAAAGGGTGGGAGATAGGTATTTTGAAGTTTCTGAAATTAGCTGGAACGAACTTAAAAAGGTTGATGTTGGTTCTTACTTTGGAAAGGAGTTTAAAGGGGAGAAAATTCCTCTTTTGAAAGATGTTATAAGAAAGTTTAAGAATGTTGAACTTTATGTTGAGATAAAGTCAGGTATGGAAACTGTAGAACCTGTTGTTTCTCTTTTGAGAAAAGTTAATGGTGAAAACATTATTCTTTTTAGTTTTAACTATGATCTTGTTAAAGAGATTAAAAAGCGATTAAAAGATGTAAGAGTCCTTTTTATAGCAGAGTATGGGTATAACGTTTCAGAAGATTCTTTTGTGTACGATTATTTAATAGAACTTGTGAAAAGTGCCGGGCTTGATGGAATTTCAACCTGCTCATCCCTTTCTCACGGAAGAAAGCTTTCGGAGAAATTAAATAATGAAGATTTTATCTGGAATGTTTGGACGGTTGACAATCCCTATCTTGCCGTTCAGTTTAAAAAACTTGGAGTATCCTCTTTAACAACAAACCGTCCAGACTGGATTCTTTCTCATGTTAGATAGTAAGGGCTTTCTTCATCAACTTTATATTTTGAGAAAAACTCCTGTTTGAACTCTTTAAACCTTTTTTCTTTTATAGCTTTTCTAATTTTCTCCATAAGTTTGCTGTAAAAGTGGAGATTGTGTATTGAATTTAAAATCAGGGCGTTTATCTCTTTCGCTGCAAAAAGATGTCTCAGATATGCACGGGAGAAGTTTTTACAGGTATAGCAGTCGCAGGTTTCATCTATAGGCTTTTCATCTTCTTTATACTTTGCACTCTTTATATTCAATTTTCCGTTCCATGTAAAAAGTGTCCCGTTTCGTGCGTTTCTTGTAGGCATAACACAGTCAAACATATCTACTCCATGTTCTACTGCTACAACAATATCTTCTGGTTTCCCGACTCCCATTAAATATCTTGGTTTTTCAAAGGGCAGTTTGGGAGCTATAAGAGAGGTGATTCTATACATGTCCTCTTTTGGTTCTCCGACACTTAATCCTCCAATTGCAATTCCTTCAAAAGGAAGTTCTGCAGTGAGTTTTGCACTTTTTAATCTTAAATCATCGTAAACTCCTCCCTGAACGATTCCGAAAATTGCTGTTTTATCGGTGCTTCTTGCTTCTACACTTCTTTTCGCCCATCTGTATGTTCTTTCAAGGGAGTGAAGGGCATACTCTTTTGTGGCAGGATAGGGCGTGCATTCGTCAAGAACCATACCTATATCAACACCTATTTTTTCTTCAAATTCAACAACAAGTTCAGGAGAGAAAAAGTGTTTTGACCCGTCTATGTGGGAGCGAAAATAAACTCCCTCTTCTGTGAGTTTCATTAAATCTCCGAGGCTGAAAACCTGAAAACCTCCACTGTCTGTAAGAATAAGTCCGTTCCAGTTTATAAACCTGTGAAGGCCACCCATCTTTTCAATGAGCTCAATGCCGGGTCTCAGATAGAGATGGTAGATGTTTGAAAGAACAAGGGAATAGCCTGATTCTTTAATCTCTTCCCATCTTACCCCTTTTACTGCTCCTGCTGTGGCTACAGGCATAAAACATGGGGTTTCTGTAAGTCCGTGAGTTCCCTTCAGGATACCGGTTCTTGCATTTCCGTCAGTTTCAATTATTTCAAACTTTAACATTTTATACACTCCCGGGTATTATAAATGTTATAATCAACTTATGCGAAAATTTGCCGTTATTATACTTATGCTTTTTTCCTTTTCAATTCCATCCTTTGCTGTTTCTGTGAAAGAAGTAAAGGCTTTTGATTCTCTGAAAGGTTCTAGCAGTATAGAGCCTTTTTTTGATTTTCTCCGTAAATATCCCGATTCTCCTTTTAAAAAAGCAGTTGTAGAGATTTTAATTTCAAAACTTTATGAGAAAAAAAGATACGATGCCATTGTGAATCTACATCCTGATAGGATAGATATAGATGTGGATGATTTCTTCCTTTTAAAATATGCTGATGCTTTAAAATTTACAGGAAGTATAGAGAAAGCAAAAAAAGTTTATCTTAGTATTTTTTCCCGTTCAAATCGGTATGATGAGGAAGTAATAGTTAAAAATGCTGGTGATACAGCATTTCTATTTGAAAACAGCACTATTGTAAGGAAAAAGGTTTGGTATGCGTTAAGGAACAGAAATTTTGAGATAGCTGCTTTTTACCTTGATAAACTGCCTTTAAATGATAAATACTACACCTATCTTAAAGGTGTTCTACACTATAAAAAAGGAAATCGCAAAAAAGCTCGTTTTTTCTTTGAAGCATCGGATGTTCCTGAAAGTAAATTTTATCTCCTGCTTCTTGAGAAAAATCCTTTTAAAAAAGTAGAACTTCTTAGAGAGTTACTTCTTTCTGATGCAAAGGATAGCTTCAAAAGATTAGGTGCAAGAATTGTTCTGAACAATCTTATAACTTCAAACCTTCCTCTGTGTCGAAAAGCTATTAATGTGGTAAAAAACTATGATCTGGAAATTTACAGAGAGTTTCTTGCAAGATATTACATAAACACCGGGGATTTTAACAGTGCAATAGCTGTTTTGAAAAAGATGGACACTCCTTACAGTTACGGTTTGCTTTTTGTTCTTAATAAGTATTTGAAAAAAAACATGAAAATTAAAGTTTCCTTCGTTCCTGATTTTTATCAATTTGCAACCGGTGATCTTAAAAAGATAAAGTTTAAGGAACCTTCAGTTTTAATGATTAATGATGAGGGACTCAGGTTTATTATTGAGAGTAAGAAATTCTATCTTCTTGATTTTATAGATGGTAGCAAGGTGGATAGTTACGACTTAGCCATCGCTCTTTATTTAGGGAAAAGATACAGAAGAGCCATAAAATTTGCGGCTGTCTCTGACAGGGATAAGCCGGAGATAAGAAGAGTCTTATATCCAACACCTGAGATATTTGGCGGAGATATCATTTCTTTATCAATCGCAAGGCAGGAGAGCCTTTTTGAACCGGGTGCCTTCTCCCGAAGCGGAGCAATAGGATATATGCAGATAATGCCATCAACTGGAAAGCACATTGCTTCTCTTTTAAATGATGATTTTGATGTTGCCAATCTTTACGATGAAAAAGTGAATGTAAATTATGGGACTTTTTATATTAAGCGATTGATTCGCAGGTTTGGTTCTTTCCCGATTGCAGCTGCTGCCTATAACGCGGGACCAGGAAGAGTAAATAGGTGGCTTAAGATTTATGGAAAACCAAAAAACGGTGAAGAACTGGTTCTTTTTGTGGATACTTTTATACCTTTTGATGAAACGAGAAATTATGTAAAAAAAGTTATTGTGAACTGTTTCTATTATTCTGCTATTTTGGGGTCCTCTTCATCTATTTGTAGGATTCAATGACTTTAAAGGTAGTGAATGTGTTTGAAAATTTCCATTTGTCTATAAAAGATATTGAGATTCTTCGGCTGCGAAGCAGCCTCAGAATGACGAAGAAAGTCATCCTGAGTGCAAAGCCCGAAGGATCTCTTAAAGTTTATAGCCATTTTTCAAGCACTCTCCCAGGATAGTTTGTTAATTTCGTTAATTTTTGTAAAATTGAATGAATAGTGATTCAATAATTTATACAGGAGAATTTATACAGGAGGTAAATGATGGTGAAAAAGAGATTTTTAGCAGCTGCGTTGCCTTTAGTAATGCTTTCCACTGCCGTTGCAGGGACAAAGAAGGATACGATGGTGATAGGAACCCTTGATAAGTGGAAGGTTCTTGACCCTGCAAAAGCCTATGATGTTATGAGTTGTAACCTTATGCAGAACACACTAATAGGGTTATACGGTTATAAGCCTGGCTCAACAGTTCCAGAACCGGTTCTTGCAAAGTCTGTGGATATTTCAAAAGATGGAAAAACTTACATTTTCCATCTGAAAAAGGGGATAAAGTTTACAAACGGAGAAGAGATTACAGCATATACGGTGAAAAGGGCGTGGGACAGAGTTTTTAAACTTAAAGGAGATCCTGCATTTCTGCTTACAGATGTTGTTAAAAGTTATAAAGCTAAAGATAAGTACACATTTGAAGTTAAACTAAATTATCCTTTCTCTCCTTTTCTTTCTGTTACCGCTTTTACTGTTGCTTATCCAGTTCCTTCAGTTTTTCCTGAAAACTCTTTCTTTAAGGGAGATAAATATCCTGCTTCTGGGCCTTTAATGATAAAGAAGATTAAAAGAGACAGGTATATTTACCTTACAAAAAATCCGAAATATTTTGATTACAAAGACGTAAAAGCAAAAAAGATTCTTATAAGACAGTATCAGAATGCACAAACTATACGTCTTGCACTTGAGAAAGGTGATATTGATATGTCCGGTTCTTTAACAACTCTTGATATAAAAGACTTTATGACAAATCCAGAGCTTAAGGAGAAGTTTAACGTTTATGTATCTCCAAGTTTTGTTATCTCCTACATCGTGTTTAATACAAAGAAAAAACCGTTTGATAATCCGAAGGTGAGAAAAGCTATAGCTTATCTTATCAATAGAGATGAGATAAGAAAATTTGCCTACAACAATATATTAAGAGAAGACCTTTACTCTCTTATTCCTAAAAATATGTGGGGTTATAGACCCGTTTTTAACAAAAAACCGGATGTTCAAAAGGCTCTAAAACTTCTTGCAGAAGCCGGATACACTAAAGAACATCCTTTGAAAATAAACTACTGGTATCCTGCAGGACACTACGGAACCGATGTAGAGAAGGAAGCTCAGATAATAAAATCTCAGCTTGAGAAAACAGGTGTTATAAAGGTAACTATAAAAACGACAGAATGGCCTACATATCTTGATTATATGACAAAAGGTATTCTCGGTATGTTCCGTCTTGGTTGGGCTCCAGATTATATAGATCCTGATGATTATATTTATCCATTCCTTCACTCAAAGGCTGATGCTTCCCTTGGCTCTTTCTATAAAAATCCTGAAGTTGACAAGCTTATAGAAAAGGCTCGTTCTGAAAGTGATAAGAAGAAAAGAGAAGAGCTTTACGCAAAAATTCAAGAGTATCTCTGGAAAGATGCTCCTTACATTCCGCTCCATCAGACAGAATCAGCTATTGTTGCCAATAAAAAAGTAAAAGGTGTGACAAACGATCCTATATACCCAAGATACTATCTTCTTCATAAATAATTGGTAAACTTTTACTTCAGCCTCATTCCGCTTTTAAGGGATGGGGCTGATTTTTTGAAGGGAGAAGGTTAAGGTGAAAGGACTTTTAAAGTATATCGGTTACAGGCTTTTGTCTTCGGTAGTGATGATATTTATTATGGTTACTCTTGTGTTTTTTCTTTTAAGGGTGCTTCCAGGAGACCCTGTTCAGGCACTTACAGGTGGAAAAGCACCGCCGGAGGTGGTTCAGCAGTTAAGGGAACAGCTTGGGTTGAATCTGCCGATTTATAAGCAGTATATAAGGTTTCTTTCCGATGTTATTCACGGAAACCTTGGAACATCTATAGTGACAGGTGAAAATGTTAAAACAGAGCTTCTTGAAAGATTTCCTGCGACATTTGAGCTTGCAATTGTGAGTGTTATTCTTTCTGCAGGATTTGGGATAGTTCTTGGTATAGAAAGTGCAAAGAGGGAAGGGACACTGTTTGATTTTATTACAAAGCTTGTAGCCCTCTCATTTTATGCCATACCTATATTTTTTGTAGGTATTGTTATGCAGTATATTTTTGGTGTTAAACTTGGATGGTTTCCTATTTCTGGAAGGATAGATCCTCTTAATGAGCCTGATAAGGTCATTACAGGGCTGTATCTTGTTGATACTCTTCTAACTCACAATTTTGAAGGTTTTGTTGATGCTTTAAAACATATTGTTCTGCCAGCTTTTTCTCTTGCTCTTGTTCTTTTCTCTGTGATATACAGAATTACAAGAGGAAACATGATTCTTCAGTTAAAAAAAGAGTATGTTAAAGCTGCAAGAGCAAGGGGCTTAAAAGAGAGAAGGGTTGTTTACTATCATGCTTTTAAAAACGCTTTTATTCCGATTTTCACCCTTATAGGTCTTCAGTTTGCAAGTCTTTTAGGCGGTGCGATTTTAACTGAAAATGTTTTCTCCTGGCCGGGACTTGGTTCCTATTTGATTGAGAGGATAGGCTACAGGGATTTCCCTGCGATTCAGGGAGCTATACTGTTTTATGCGGTTATAGTGGTGTTTATTTCAATAGGTATAGATATTATATGTGCTTTAATTAACCCAAAAATAAAGTATGAGTAGGCAGGTTGCAGGTATGAATTTAAAGAAAATTCAGCTTTACCTTGGAATTTCTATAGTGATATTTCTTTTTGCCATTGCTATTTTTGGACCTTTTGTTGCACCGTATGATCCGATAGCCATATCAAATGCTACATTTTCTCCTCCTTCTGCTTCCCATATCTTTGGAACCGATGCACTTGGAAGGGATATATTTTCGCGGGTTCTTTACGGAGCCAGAATATCTCTTCTTGTTTCGCTTCTTGCTGTTTTTATAGGTGTTGCTATTGGGACATTTCTTGGACTTGTGGCAGGATTCTTTGGTGGGAAAATTGATAAACTGATTGTTCTTTTTATGGATGCGATGTATGCGTTTCCTGGATTACTTCTTGCAATAACATTTACAGCGTTTTTAGGGCAGGGAATAGGAAATGTAGCTCTTGCTATTGCCATAGCTTTTGTTCCCACCTATTTCAGGCTTGTAAGGAACCAGGTGTTATCCATAAAGAGAGAGCCTTTTGTAGAGGCGGCAGAAGTTTTTAAAGTGCCTTTGTGGAAAACAGTTTTTGTTTATGTTCTTCTTCCTGTTGTTCCCACTCTTGCTGGTATTCTTGCTCTTTCTATAGGTGATGCGATTTTGACAGAGGCAGGACTTTCCTATCTTGGTTTGGGTGTTCCGCCACCTACTCCTGACTGGGGAGCGGATCTTTCCACAGGCCAGCAGTACATACTTCAGGATTACTGGTGGTGTTTTATATTCCCCGGTATAGCTATATTTCTTGCAGTTCTTGGATTTGCGTTGATAGGAGATTACTTGTCAGAGGAAAAACTATGATAAAGGTTGAAGATTTAACAATCGTTTACCCTAACGGTTTTAAAGCTGTTCAAAATGTTTCTTTTAAGATAGAAGAAAGAGAAGTTTTTGCTCTTGTTGGAGAGAGTGGCTGTGGAAAATCAACTACAGCTCATGCACTTATAAGGCTATTACCAAAAGGTAGTAGGATTTACGGAAAGTTTTTTTTGAAAGATAGGGAGATTTTTTCCTTAAAAGAAAGTGAAATGAGGCAGGTAAGGGGAAAAGATATAGGTATGGTGTTTCAGGACCCCCTCAATGCTCTTAATCCCCTTGTGAAAATAAAAGATCATTTTTTTGAGGTTTTTGCAGCCCATAAAGTTAAGGAGAAGAAAGAGAAGCTTCTTGAAAGAATAAAATTTCTTTTTGATTTTATAGATTTGCCTTTTGAAAAGGTTAATGCTTTTCCTTTTGAGCTTTCAGGAGGGCAGAGGCAGAGGGTTATGTTTGCTCTTGCTCTTGTTATGAATCCTTCTTTACTGATTCTTGATGAACCTACAACAGCTCTGGATGTTTTAGCACAGAAAAAGGTTTTAGGTCTTATAGAGAAAACAAAAAGAGAGTTTAACTCTGCCGCTCTCATAATCACTCATGATATGGGGGTTGTGAATAAAGTTGCAGATAAAGTTGCCGTTATGTATAAAGGTATGATTATGGAAATGGGGAATAAGGATAAAATTTTGTATGAACCTATTCATCCTTATACAAAGCTTCTTATATCCTGTGTTCCGAAGTTTGATATTCATGACCTTTTCATTCCGGAGATTCCAATAGAAGATAGAGATGTTGAAGGATGTCCATTTGCTCCAAGGTGTCCACTTGCTAAAGAGCGGTGCTTCAAAGAAAAACCTTCCATTAAAGAGGTTGCCGGAAGGAAGGTTGCTTGTTTTGAAGTTTAAAATTTATAATTTCTGTTAGTTTTCTAACTTTATAAATCGGGAGTGATAAATTATATGGATAAACTGAAAGTTGTCTTTATGGGAACGCCGGATTTTGCAGTTCCTTCCCTTAAGGCTCTTGTTGAAAGTGGGAAGTTTGATGTTCCGCTTGTTATTACGCAGCCTGATAAACCTGCAGGAAGGGGAAAGAGGTTAACTCCACCTGCTGTAAAAAAGTTTGCACTTGAAAAGGGGATTCCTGTTATTCAGCCGGAAAAGATAAAAGAAAACCGGGAGCTTTTTGAGATTTTAAAGGAGATTTCTCCAGACTTCATTGTTGTGGCGGCTTACGGAAAGATTTTACCTGTTGAGCTTCTTAATATTCCTTTGATAGCTCCTGTTAATGTTCACGCTTCTTTACTTCCAAAATATAGGGGGGCTTCTCCTATTCAATCAGCAATCTTAAATGGTGAGAAGGAAACGGGTGTTACCATAATGAGAGTTAGGGAGAGGCTTGATTCTGGAGAGATATATATTCAGGAGAAAACGGAAATTTCCGATGAAGATACAGCAGAGACGCTTCACGATAGACTTTCTGTGATGGGCGGAAAACTTCTTGTAGAGGCTCTTCCCCGTATAGCTTCAGGTGAATTAAAACCGATTCCTCAAAATGAAAGTGAAGCAACCTATTGCGGGCAAATAAAGAAAGAGGATGGCCTTATAGACTGGAGTGAGCCTGCTAAAGCTATTTTTAATAAGATTAGAGCGTTTACTCCCTGGCCTTCTGCATTTACATATTTTAACGGAAAACTCCTTAAAATTATGAAGGCAAAACCTGTTGGTAGTGGTAGTTGTGATGCCACGGGAAAAGTGGTTTCTGTTGATGACGAAGGATTTACTGTTTCAACGGGTGATGGTTTCTTGAAAATATTGAAGGTGAAACCTGAAGGCAGGAAAGAGATGGAAGCTTGCGATTTTATTAGAGGTTATAGAGTTAAAGAGGGAGATATTTTAGGAGGTAAAGAATGATAAACACTCACAAAAAAATTAACCAGAAACTTTGTGGTAAACCTATAAGTATTGCTGAGAATGTTGCAGAAGTTGTTTTAAAACTTACTGATGAGATGGCGGCTGATGAAAAAGGGCTTGTTCACGGTGGGTTTATTTTTGGTCTTGCAGACTATGCTGCAATGCTTGCTGTAAATCATCCAAATGTGGTTCTTGGGGCAGCTACAGTTAAGTTTCTTAAGCCTGTTGTTGTGGGAGATGAGTTGAGAGCGGTTGCTAAAGTTGTTGAGGCGAAAGGAAAAAAGTATAAGGTTCTGGTGAAAGTTAAGAAAGGTGATGATGTTGTTTTTGAAGGAGAATTTATAGCTATAGTACCGGATACCCATGTTCTGGATAGATGAGAATAACAGAGGATATTTTTCAAAAAGCTGAGAAAGAGGGAAGTGCAAGAGAATTCCTGTTCTCTCTTTTGAAGCTTCTAAAGGGAAAAGATTTTTCAAGGAAGGAGTTTAAATCTTTAAACCATGAAAAAGTGATTCTTGAGATTGTAAAAGAGAACAATCTTGAACCTTTCTTTTCTATTTCTGGAAGTAAAAACATTTATAACGCATTAAGAAAAGCGTTAAGAGAGAAATTCAGGAGGGAAACAGAAAGGGAGTGGAAAAGTTCCCTGAAGAATTGGCGTTATGAATTTGAAAGGGTGTTAACCTTTTCTATCTCCTGCTATTTTATTGAAAGTGGTTCTTTTGAAAAGATCAGATTACTTGTTTTAGAAGACTGGATAGTTCCTTCTTACGCTGTGAAAGAGTATTCTCCAGGAAAGGAACCGTTTTCTGTTTTTAAGCAGTTTCTTGATAGAGAATTTCTTTTTTCAAGGGTAAAGCAGTTTTCTTCCTTTAGCTTTTTGTCCCATAGAGGAAAAATTTTGGAGGATATTGTAAAGAGTTATTTTTATGGTATGGCTGAGCTTTCTATTTATGCTTTGTTTGTTCAGATAGAGGGAGTTTTGTGGGATATTTTTGTGAAAGGGAATCCTTTTGAATCGGATATAGAGGAGTTGATAAGGAAGAGAAACAGAAAATTTATAACGGTTCAGTATGCTCTGAAACTTATCATTGAAAAGCTTTCCGGTAATTCTGGAAAGGTTCCTTCAGTGTTTGATTGGGTTAAGTTTGTTGATTTTAAAGATGACGGAACTTTAAATAGAAATGCTGTCCTTCATGGGATTTCTGTTAACTTTGGAACAGATGAGAATTTTTTAAAGCTGTTTTTTCTTCTTGATTTTCTTGTTTCCCTCGGAAGTTATATTCATGAAAGATAGATGCACAAAATTTGTGCTCTAATTTTTCCTTTTGTTCAAGATATAAGCACTTTTTCCTTTAAAAATCCTCCTTTTTCGCCGTTTTATTCTGGCATTTTATTTGCTTTTATAGTTTGTGAGTTTGGAAGAAGGAGGCGTTAATGAAGAAAATTGAAGCGGTGATAAAGCCTTTTAAGATTGAAGCGGTTAAGGATGCTCTTATGGCAATAGGTGTTAAGGGGATGACTGTTGAAGAGGTAAGAGGATTTGGTAAGCAGAAAGGACATGCTGAACTTTACCGCGGTGCAGAGTATGTTATCGATTTTATTCCAAAACTAAAAATAAGTGTTGTTGTTCCTGATAGTATCTGTGAAAAGGTTGTTGAGACCATTGTTGAATCGGCGAGGACAGGGAGAATCGGAGATGGGAAAGTGTTTGTTATTCCTGTTGAAGATGCAATAAGAGTTAGAACCGGTGAAAGGGGAGAAACTGTTCTGCAATAAATAAAAACTTTTAGGTTGGGAGGTAGAAAGATGGCGACAGCCGAACTGTTTCAAAATGTGAATGCCCTTACAGGGCTGGTAGAAGCTCTCAAAAACCTTTCAAATGCTCTTGATGTATTCTATCTTGTAGTTATGGGAGCCCTGGTATTTATTATGCAGTGGGGCTTTGCCATGCTTGAAGGTGGACAGGCGAGGGCTAAAAACGCCAACAACGTTATGATGAAGAACATTCTTGATTTTATGGTTGGTGGTGTTCTGTGGCTTTTTATCGGTTACTGTATCGTTGCTTACGGTTCCGATTTTGGTCAGTGGGGAAGCTGGATAAAGGATATTTTCAGTGCTGAGGCTGGAATTGCAAATAATGGTCTTGGCCTTGCTGAGTGGTTCTTCGGTCTTGTGTTCTGTGCTACAGCAGCTACCATTATTTCTGGTGGTGTTGCGGAAAGGATAAACTTTACAGCTTATGTAATTCTTTCTATCCTTGTTACAGGTTTACTCTACCCTATCTGGGTTCATATTGGTCCCTGGGGTGCAGGAATTCTTCCATACCATGACTATGCTGGTAGCTTAAACGTTCATGCTCTTGGGGGTGCGCTTGGTCTTGGTGCGATAATAGCTCTTGGTCCACGTATCGGAAGATTTAAAATTAAAGATGGCAAAAGAATTCCTGTTCCAATACCAGGACACAACGTTCCAATGGCTATATTTGGTGCTTTCTGTCTTGCTTTTGGATGGTACGGATTTAACGTGGGTAGTTCTATCTATCTTAAAGATATTTCAGGTCTTGTAGCTGTAACAACCACAATGGCTATGTGTGCAGGTGCTATATCTGCTATGATAGTTTCAAAGTTTGATCCACTTGCAACAGCTAACGGTTTTCTTGCAGGCCTTGTTGCTATCTGTTCAGGAACAGATGTTGTTAGTCCATTTGGTGCTATAGTTATAGGTCTTATTGCTGGTGCGCAGGTACCTATAGTATTTTCTCTACTTGAAAAGCTTGGAATTGATGATGCTTGCGGTATATTCCCGGTTCACTTTGGTGGTGGTGCTGTAGGTGCTATACTTGCAGGTGTATTTGGAACAAAAGCTTTAGGTGGACTTGGTGATGTTAACCTTATCCAGCAGGTGATTGCTACTGTTCTTTGCCTTGTTTACGGTGTAATTGCAGGTTACATAGCTGCTAAAGTTGCAGGTGCTCTTGGTGGTGGACTTAGAGTTCCTGTTGAGTGGGAGCAGGAAGGACTTGATATTACTGAACACCATCTAAAAGCTTACCATGATGAGGACCCGGTTTCCATGGCTGCTTATGAAAAGGCTAAAAGAGGTGAAGTTGCATAAAAGTTCCAGCAGGTAAGTGGCGGCTTACCTGCCGGCTTTTCCTGTCCTTTGGTTCTGGCACCGCTGCCACGGTGCCAGAACCCTTTTGTTTTTAAGGCTGGAGGGTAAATTTTAACAAATTTACCCAAAATCTAGAAACTTTTATATAAGGAGGTTTCGTATGAGGACAGGAAAAGCCGCTTTACAAAGCCTGATGCTGGCACTCGCTATGTTTTCTCCAGCATTTGCTGCCGGAAAAATTGACAGCGGAGATACAGCATGGCTTTTGATCTCCACTGCACTTGTTGTGATGATGACCCCCGCAGGGCTTGCTATGTTCTATGCGGGAATGTCAAGGGCAAAAAACATTCTTAATACAATCGGTATGAGCTATGTTTCCTACGCTGTTGCAAGTGTAGTGTGGGTAGTTATTGGCTACTCTCTTGCTTTTGGAAATGACATTGGTGGATTTATTGGAGGACTCAACCATCTCTTTCTCTCCGGGATAGGTGTTAATGATGTGTCAGGAACAATTCCAGCTTTACTTTTTGTGTCTTTCCAGATGGCTTTTGCAGGAATAGCAATTGCTATTGTGAGTGGTTCTGTAATTGAAAGGATGAAGTTTTCAGCATGGATAATATTTTCAGCACTGTGGATAGTTTTCGTTTATGCACCTATTGCTCACTGGGTATGGGGTGATGGTGGGTGGCTTTTAAAGATGGATGCCCTTGATTTTGCTGGTGGTGCTGTTATCCATATAAATGCGGGAATTACAGGTCTTGTTCTTGCGTATCTTGTAGGAAAGAGGAAAGGATACGGGAAAAAGCCGTTTTTCCCTTCAAGTATCGCTTTAACTGCTCTTGGTGTAGGCCTTCTTTGGTTTGGATGGTTTGGTTTTAACGGAGGTTCTGCCCTTGCGGCAAATCAATCTGCAGCTCTTGCTCTTATAACGACAAATACTGCTGCCGCCATGGGTGCTCTTACATGGATGATTGTTGAATGGGTTAGAGATGGCCATCCGACAGTTCTTGGAATTGTTTCTGGTGTTGTGGCAGGTCTTGTAGGTATTACTCCTGCTGCTGGTTTTGTAAATGTTTTAGGAGCGTTGATTATAGGTATTACTTCAGCGATAGTTGGTTATTTTGGCGTTGCTGTTTTGAAGCCAAAGCTTGGGTATGATGATTCTCTTGACGCTTTTGGTGTTCACGGTCTTTGTGGTATATGGGGAGCTCTTGCCACAGGACTTTTTGCCGATCCATCTGTAAGTGGAAAAGCAGGACTCTTTTTTGGAAATGTAGAGCAGTTTATCGTTCAACTTATTTCTGTGGTTGCTGTTATTGCTTATTCAGGTATAGTTTCATTTATTGTTGCAATGGTTGTTAAAGGTATTGTTGGACTTCGTGTTGATGAAGAGGAGGAATTTGACGGACTTGATAAAGCTGTTCACGGAGAGAGAGGTTTTGAACTTGAATAATAAAGGGGGCTTTTGCCCCCTTATTTTTTTTCTTCTTCATCTTTCATAAGTTTATATTTTATGGCATCAATTAATGCAAGCCATGATGCTTCTATGATGTTTGGAGAAACTCCAACAGTTCCCCATTTATTTTTTCCGTCAGTTGATTCAATTAAAACTCTTGGTGATGCTTCTGTTCCTGCGGTTTCATTTAGTATTCTAACTTTGTAGTCTGTCAGTTTTACTTCTTTTAGACTCGGGTAGAACTTTTCAAGAGCCTTTCTTAGTGCTTTGTCAAGGGCTTCTACAGGACCTCTTCCATCAGCGGCAGTGTGTTCCACCCTTTCAGGCAGATTTCTTTCTTTTGCTATTTCTTCTGGGATTTCCACTTTTATTGTTGCTTCTGCATAGGCTTCCTCGTTCTCTGAGCGTTTTTCTGTTAATACTCTAAACCCTTTTAGTTCAAAATATTTTCTTGTTAGTCCAAGTGCTTCTTTTAAAAGAAGTTCAAAAGATGCTTCAGCACCTTCAAATTGGTAGCCCTGTGCTTCCAGTTCTTTTATCTTTTCAAGAACAGCTTTAACTTTTGGAGATGCTTTGTCAAGCTCTATTCCCAGTTCTTTTGCTTTGTTTATTATGTTGCTTCTTCCAGAGAGTTCTGAAACTGTAATAATTCTCTTGTTTCCTACAAGTTCAGGATTTATATGTTCGTATGTTCTTGGATTTTTCTCTACAGCAGATACGTGAACTCCTGCTTTGTGGGCGAATGCATTTTCTCCCACATAAGGGAGATTTTCAGGATGCGGTCTGTTTGCAAGTTCAGAAACAAGTCTTGAAACAGAGTATAGCTTTTTAAGATTCTCCTTACTTATGCTTTCTACTTTCATCTTTAAAACGAGATTGGGTATTATTGAACACAGGTTTGCATTTCCCGTCCTTTCTCCAAGGCCGTTTATGGTTCCCTGAATTTGAACGGCTCCTTTTCTAACAGCGATAAGGGAGTTTACCACTGCCATATCTGAGTCGTTATGGGCGTGAATTCCAAGTGGAGCAGAGATAACTTCTTTTACTTTGTCTATAATTTCTTCCACTTCATACCACAGAGTTCCTCCGTTTGTGTCTGCAAGAACTATACAGTTAGCTCCTGCTTCTTCGGCCGCTTTTAAAGCTTTAATGGAATATTCGGGATTTTCTTTGAAACCATCAAAAAAGTGTTCTGCATCAAAAAACACCTCATCTGTGTATTTTTTAAGGTAGGTAATGGTCTCATATATAAGTTCAAGATTTTCTTCCAGTGAAATTTTCAGAGCTTCTTTTACGTGTAAGTCCCAGCTTTTTCCAAATATTGTTATGGCTGGAGTTTCTGCTTCTATCAAAGTTTTTATATTTGCGTCATTTTCTATCTTTATACCTGCTCTTTTTGTAGATGAAAAAGCAACAATTTTTGAGGTTTTGAGATTTAGTTTTTTAACTTCTTTAAAGTAGGCAAGGTCTTTTGGGTTTGACCCGGGCCAGCCGCCTTCAATATAGTGAATTCCAAGGTCGTCAAGGGCCGAAGTGATTCTGAGTTTATCCTCTAAAGAGAAAGAGACGCCTTTGGCCTGTGCTCCGTCTCTTAATGTTGTATCGTAGATATAAACCATTCTTTACCCCTTAAAAGTTCATATTAAAAAGCCGCCCTGTCAGGCGGCTGATAATATCTATTTGTGTGCAGATTGTTTACTTGTCAAGGTTAAATGCTTCATGAAGAACTCTTACAGCAAGCTCTGTAAACTTTTCCTCTATTATGCAGGAGATTTTAATTTCTGATGTGGATATCATAAGGATATTTATTCCGTATTTTGCCAATGTATCAAATACCTTTCCGGCTACACCGGCGTGATTTCTCATTCCAAGTCCTACTATAGAAACTTTTGCAATTTTATCATCGGTTATTACTCCTCTTGCTCCTATCTCTTCTGCCACTTTTTCGGTTATTTTTTGAGCTTTGGATATGTCGTTTTTATCCACTGTAAAGGAGATATCTGTATATCCATCAACGGAAACGTTTTGAACTATCATATCAACAGGTATGTTTGCTTCTGCCAGTGCCTCAAACAGTTTTGCAGCAATACCCGGTTTATCAGGAACTCTTTCAACAGTTATCCTTGCTTCGTTTTTATTATGGGCAATTCCTCTAACAACCACCTTTTCCATTTCTGCATCTTCCTCCTTTATAAGCGTTCCTTCATCTGTTGTGAATGTTGAACGGACTCTTAACGGAACTTTGTACTTCATTGCAAACTCTACAGAGCGTATCTGCAGAACTTTTGCTCCAAGGGATGCAAGTTCAAGCATCTCTTCGTATGAGATAACATCAATTTTTCTGGCGTTTTCAACTATTCTGGGGTCTGCAGTGTAAACACCGTCAACATCGGTATAGATGTCACATCTATCGGCTTTAAGGGCTGCAGCAATTGCAACAGCTGAGGTATCAGAACCGCCCCTTCCAAGGGTTGTTATATCACCTTCTTCAGTTATTCCCTGAAATCCTGTGATTACAACAATTTTCCCGTTTTTCAAATAATTTCTAATTCTATCTGTGTCTATCTCAAGAATTCTTGCTTTTGTAAACGCCTTATCTGTCTTTATTCCCGCCTGCCAGCCTGTTAAAGAAACTGCATCATATCCAAGACTGTTAAGGGTTATTGAAAGAAGACCTGCTGAAACCTGCTCTCCTGTAGCCACAACAAAGTCCATATCCCTTTCTGAAGGTTCAGAGGTTATCTCTTTTACAAGCTGGATTAATCTGTCAGTTTCTCCTGACATTGCAGAAACAACGACCACAACATCGTTCCCTTTACTTTTTTCCTCTATAACTCTTGATGCTACGTGCTTTATTCTATCTATGCTTCCCATTGATGTTCCACCAAATTTTTGAACCACTAACACGAAAAACACCTCCAATCTGGTACTGGTAGTAGAAATAAAAATTATAATACAAAATTTCCATTAAAATTTATTACTTCTTTTGGTTAGTGGTGTTAAAATAGATAGTCCTGAATCTGGTTTTTAGGAGGTTGAAGATTAAGGTTAATGGAGAAATTTTAGAACAGATAGATTTTGAAAAAGGTAATGGTCTTGTTCCTGTTGTTGTTCAGGATGAAACCACAAAAGATGTTTTGATGGTAGCATACGCTAATCGTGATGCTATTGATAAAACAATTGAAACAGGTTATGCCCATTACTACTCAAGGAGTAGAAATAAACTCTGGAAGAAAGGGGAAACTTCCGGAAATTTACAGAGAGTGAAGAAGATTCTACTTGATTGTGATGGTGATACTGTTATTTATATTGTGGAACAGAATGGAGTTGCCTGTCATACAGGAAGATGGAGTTGCTTTTTTAGAACAGTTGCTACGGAGGAGTGATGGATTTTTGTAAGGTTATAGAGGAACTTTATGAAACTATACAGAAAAGAAAGGCAGAAATGCCAGAAGATTCATATACTGCTTCTCTTTTTAAAAAAGGAGAAGATAAAATTCTTCAAAAAGTTGGAGAGGAAGCAGTAGAGGTGATTCTTGCTTTTAAATCGGGAAAAAAAGAGGATATTGTTTATGAGATTTCTGACCTTATTTACCATCTAACAGTTGCGATGGTTGATAAAGGGGTGACTTTTGAAGATATATCTTCAGAGCTTAAAAGAAGGATGAGGTAAGATGGCAAAATATTTTGAGATTGTTAAATTTTTAAAAACCGTTGTTCCTGAAAATATTCAGGATTCATGGGATAACAGCGGTGTTCAGATAGGTATTGATGTTGAGGTTAGCAGGGTACTTTTTGCCCTTTCTTTAAGTTCAGCGATTTTGAAAGAAGCGAAAGAAAAAAAGGTTGATATGATTATTTCTCATCATCCTATTACAATTTCCGGTTTTAAAAATTTATCTGAAAGCAGGTATCCGGATAAACTCATTATTGAGTTTATAAAAGAGGGGATAGCCGTTTATTCTTTACATACCAATCTTGATGTTTCTCCTCTTGGCCCTTCTGCTGTAATTGGAGAGATTGTCGGTTTAAAGCAGGTTTCTTCTCTTTTGGATGAAGAGGGAGTTGTTCCTTACGGTGTGGTGGGAAAGATAGAGCCTATAACCCAGAAAGCTCTTTTTGACATGCTTGTTTCATATCTTCCTGCTGATGTTTTTAGAGTGGTTAATTTTTCTGCTGATAAGATGGTTGAAAAAGTTTCTATCTGTTCTGGGAGCGGCGGTTCTCTAATTGCTCAGGCGGCTAAAAAAAGTGATGTTTACATAACAGGAGATGTTAAATATCACGATGCTGAACTTGCTGTGGAGCTTGGATTGACTGTGTTTGATATGGGACATTTTGGGACAGAAAAACTCTTTTCTGTTAAACTTGAGAAGGTCTTGAAAGAGCGGTTTCCTGAAATAACTTTTCTACGTGCTGAAACAGAAAAATCTCCGTTTGAGGTTGTTTTATGAAAGTGTGTGATATATCGGATAGTCTGCTCAGGCTTCAAGACCTTGAAATAGATGCAAGGAGAATCAGAGCGAAGATAGAGGATTTGAAAAATAGAAAGAGGGAGCTTATTGAAATAAGAAAAAAATTTGAAAAGGAGCTTGAAAATTTAAAGACTCAAATAGAAGAGAAGCGGTTTAGATTGAAAGATCTTGAAAATTTCATTGAGTATAAAAAGCAGAGGTTAAAGGAACTATCTGCTAAGAAAGAGAAAGTCTCAAGCAGGAAGGAGTTTAAAAATCTTTTAAGACAGATAGCTAAAACTGAGGATGATATTATAAGGGCAAGGGAGGAGATAAAAACTCTGTTTGAGGAACTGAAAAAGATTGAGAATCAAAATAGTGAAAAGATTGGTAAGATTGAAGCTCAATTAGAAGAAGTGAAAAATGGAATTAAAAAGATTTCAGAAGAGATAGATAAAAAAGAAGAAGAACTACAATCTCTCAAATCTAAATTGTCTATTTTAAAAAGTGAAGTTCCCGCTGATATTTTAAAAATTTATGAGAGTTTAAAAGACAGGTTTAACGGGCTTGTTTTTGCAGATATTTCATCTGGAAGTTGTGAAGGATGCGGCATAACTTTTTCTCCTGCTGAATTTGCAAAACTAAACAGAGAAATAAAAAACGGTAAAGGAAGATGTCCTTACTGCGGTAGATTTGTATTTACAAAGTAAAGATAGAAGGGGAAAAGTTCCCCTTCTTTAACTTAACGGAAGTGTTGCTACGCTTTTTACTTTTTCTGCAAGTGTTCTGGCAAGGTTTTCAAGCCTTTCAAAATCGCTGTCTGAAGGTGCTCCTTTTACCATCACCTCTTCAATCCATTCCGCTTTTAAAGAGGAAAGGTTTTGCTGAATGTGTTTAACGGTTGCAGTTGCACTCCAGCCGTAGGAACCTATTGCTGATGCAAACTTAACCTTTGGTCTTAAACCGTTTGCAAGATATGCAAGGGAAATTATTGAAGGATGTGCTCCTGCAAGAACAGCAGGTGTTGCAAATACAACTGCCGCAGCATCAACAAGGTCCATAGCAATATTTCCGATATCTGCTGTCATAACGTTGTAAGGTCTAACTGCCACTCCGAGATCGCTTAATTTACGGGCTAAAAATTCAACCATTATTCTTGTGCTCTCATGCATTGATACAAATGGGATAAGCACCAGAGGCTTCACTTCATCTGAAACCCAAACTTTATAGTTATTAAGTATCCATTCAGGTTCTTTCATCACGACTCCGTGACTTGGAGCTATGATTTCAGGGTTTAACTGGTCAATCAGTTCCAGATACTTAACGATAAATTTTCTGAAAGGCATCATTATTGTTGCGTAGTATCTTTTTGCTTCAAGGTATATTTTTGCCTTGTTTTCATCTGAAGTATCAAACAGTTCACTTGTGGCTATGTGAGATCCGAGAAAATCACATGGAAAGAGAACTTTGTCCTCTACAGCGTATGTAAACATAGTTTCGGGCCAATGAACCCATGGGGCAAGGAAAAACTGGAGAGTTTTATCTCCAAGAGAAATAGTTTCTTTATCATCAACCACTATAAATTTTTCTTCTTCAATGTGAAGATGGTCTATAAGCATCTGTTTACATTTTTTGTTAGTAACAACCTTTGCTTCGGGATAGAGTTTCAGTATTTCAGGAATCATTCCTGAGTGATCCTGTTCAGTGTGGTTGGAGATTATGTAGTCCAGCTTTTCGACTTTCAATGTTTTAAGGTTTTCTATCAGCTCTTCACCTTTTGCAGGTTCTACAGTATCTATCAATGCGGTTTTTTCACTTCCCTTTACAATGTAAGCGTTGTAGGATGTTCCTTCAGGTAGAGGTATTATTTCATCAAAAATCACTCTGTCCCAGTCTATAGCTCCAACCCAATAAATGTTTTCTTTTATCTGTTTTACAGACATTAATTTTCCTCCTTAATAGGTTCAAAATGTTCTTTACCTACACCGCAGACGGGGCAAACCCAATCATCGGGAATGCTTTCAAATGGAGTTCCAGGGTCTATTCCGCTTGCGGGGTCACCTTTGGCAGGATCATAGATATAGCCGCATACGGTACATCTGTATTTTTTCATCATTACCTCCAAAAATTAAAAATTATTATTAATTAGAATATATTGTCACTGTAAAACTAAGCAATATCTTCTGTTAAAAATTTTAGCATAATCCACAAATTTTACAGCCATTAAAGCATTTTGGAGAAACTTTCCCTTTGAATATTTTTTCGTATTCATTTCTTAAATATTCTCTTTTTATTCCACTTTCAACCAGATCCCAGGGGAACAGTTCATCTTTTTCTCTTTCTCTAGTGTAAAGGGTTTCCATATTTAAATTTTCTTCTCTTAAGGCTTTTCTGAAAGAGATTTTCTCTTTGACCATTTTGATGGCTGCTTTGCCAATTCTTTCATCACCTCTTGATATAATGGCCTGAAATATTGCCGATTTGGTGTTTTCAGAATTAAAGTTCGTATTAGGTATCTTTAAAATTGATGTTCTTATTTTTCTCAATCTTCTTTCAATATCACTTTTCTTAGGCATTCCATACCACTGCATAGGTGTAAAGGGTTTTGGTATTAAAGGGTTAACACTAACAGTTATTTTTCCTGTTTTTTTTCTTGCTTTCCAATATTTAAGAGCAATTTCTCTGAACTTGTTTGTCAATACGGCTATTTTTTCAATATCTTCGCTGGATTCTTCAGGAATGCCTGTCAGAAAATAGAGTTTAAGATTTTCTACTCCGGCTTCAAATGCTTTTTCACAAAAGTGAAAGAATGTTTCATCTTTTACTTTTTTGTTTAAAGCAAACCTTTTTATTTCTGAACCTGTCTCTGGTGCTATTGTTACTGTTTTCTGATTTGATTCAGCTATTATTTTGAAAACTATATCTGAAGAAGTGTTCGCTTTTAAAGAGGCAAAAGAGGCTTTTAAATTAAACCCTTTTAATATTTCGTAAAGCTTGTCAAGTTTAGAGTAATCTGTTACAGCTGTTCCTATAAGTCCTATTGTATTGGTATGCTCTGACAAACTTTCTATTTCTTTTTTAAGAATTTCTATACTTTTCTCTCTGTAGGGAAGTCCCATTGCCGAGGCTACACAGAATCTGCACTTTTCAATGCATCCTCTGTTTATTTCAATAAGTCCCATATTGCTGAAAGCTGTTTCTTCCACTATGAAACAGGAACAGGATAACCGTTGTGGATACTCTTTTGACCTGAAAATTCTTTTTCTGTTTCCTGTTATTTCAATAACCCTTTCTTTTTCATATTTAAATGAATAATCTTCAGGTATAAGAATGTTATCAAAACTATCAAAAATCTCTTTTATTTTCTGTTTATCTTTTCCTGGTAGATTTGAAAATGCTTCTTCAAGTCTCTCTTCACCTTCTCCAAGATAAATTACATCAAATATTGGAAAAAAGGGAGCAGGATTGTAGTATATTCCTATTCCTCCCCCGAAAATTAGTGGGAAATTACTGTTTCTTTTTTTCCTTTCAGATGGAATGCCCCATTCTTCAAGAGCTTTTATCACTTCAAGTAGATGCTCCTCGTAGGTTATAGAAAACATGAGAATATCAAATTTGTTGAAAGGTTTTTCAAGAAAGTAGCTTTCTGTGTGGTTTATAAAACCTATATCACAGCAAATGCCTTCTATTTTGTTAAGTGTAGAGTAGATGTTTGATATAGCAAGGCTTGAAAAACCTGAGAATGAATTGCCCGGATATATAAGACAGACCTGCAGGTCGTTTTTTGATGCCTGCAGGTGATTACATATAGGAGTTAATACCATCTTGGATTGTTAGAATTCTTCACTGGTTAGCTTTTTAAGAATTTCTTCCATGTTTATATTTATAACTTCTACATCGTTATCAAGCGTTTCGGCTGTTTTGTCTTTATTCTTATCAACTGGATTAAATGGATATACTCTTCCCTTTTCATCAAAACCTGTAGCTATAACAGTTACCTGAATAGAATCCTCAAGGGAATCATCGAGTGTTACTCCGAAATAGAAGTTTGTATCATCCCTTTTTGCCCTTTCTTTAATTAGCCCTGCGGCGGCGTAAGCTTCGTCAAGAGTTAAATCTGGTCCGCCTGTAATGTTAACAAGGATTCTGCTTGCCCCTTCAACCTGAACATTTTCAAGGAGTGGATTATCTATAGCTTTTCTTGCTGCCGTTAAGGCTCTTTCCTCACCGCTTGCCTCACCTGTACCCATTAAAGCGTAACCGCCGCTGTGCATAACGGCCTTAACATCGGCGAAGTCAAGGTTAATTAAGCCTGGTCTTGTAATAACTTCAGTGATACCTTTAACAGCCTGATAAAGGACATTATCAGCCAGCTTAAATGCGTTTAATATAGACATATCCTTTGGTGCTACTGTTAAAAGCTTCTGATTTGGAATAACCATAAGGGTGTCAACAAATTCTTTGAGTCTTTTTATACCTTCTTGAGCGTTGATATATCTTTTTCTTCCCTCAAAGTCAAAAGGTCTTGTTACAACACCTACTGTCAGTATGCCCATATCTTTAGCTATTTTGGCGACGATAGGCGCTGCACCTGTACCTGTGCCGCCTCCCATACCAGCGGTTATAAAGACCATATCTGAGCCTTCAAGGACTTCTCTTATTTTTGGTTCATCCTCAAGGGCTGCCTGTTCTCCGATTTCAGGTTTGCCACCTGCTCCGAGCCCTTTTGTAACTTTTTCACCTATTTGAACTTTTATGGGAATTGGTGCTTTTTCAAGAACCTGAGCATCTGTGTTTATTATCACAAATTCAACACCTTCAATGCCGTTTTCATACATCCTTGCAACGGCGTTTCCGCCACCACCGCCAACACCTATAACCTTTATTACAGGTCCAAGGAAGTTGTCTTCTGCTATGTCAAACATCTACTGTTCCTCCATATTACTCCTCTTCTTCATTTAAACTTTTCAAGATACTGGATATATCTATATCAATAACTTCCTCAGATTCCATTAGAGGTCTTTCAGAGTAAAAGCTGGCTTTTTCTCCTGCTCCTATTGGAGGAGGAAACTGCGGTCTTCCCTTTTCATCAAAACCTGTAGCTATAACAGTTACCTGAATAGAATCTTCAAGGGAATCATCGAGGGTTACTCCGAAATAGAAGTTTGTATCATCCCTTTTTGCTCTTTCTTTAATTAGCCCTGCGGCGGCGTAAGCTTCGTCAAGAGTTAAATCTGGTCCGCCTGTAATGTTAACAAGGATTCTGCTTGCTCCTTCAACCTGAACATTTTCAAGGAGTGGATTATCTATAGCTTTTCTTGCTGCCGTTAAGGCTCTTTCCTCACCGCTTGCCTCACCTGTACCCATTAAAGCGTAACCGCCACTGTGCATAACGGCCTTAACATCGGCGAAGTCAAGGTTAATTAAGCCTGGTCTTGTAATAACTTCAGTGATACCTTTAACAGCCTGATAAAGGACATTATCAGCCAGCTTAAAAGCGTTTAATATAGACATATCCTTTGGTGCTACTGTTAAAAGCTTCTGATTTGGAACAACCATAAGGGTATCAACAAACTCTTTGAGTTTTCTTATTCCATTTTCTGCAAAAAGATGCCTTTTTCTCCCTTCAAAGTCAAAAGGTCTTGTTACAACACCTACTGTCAGTATGCCCATATCTTTAGCTATTTTGGCGACGATAGGCGCTGCACCTGTACCTGTACCGCCTCCCATACCGGCGGTTATAAAGACCATATCTGAGCCTTCAAGGACTTCTCTTATTTTTGGTTCATCCTCAAGGGCTGCCTGTTCTCCGATTTCAGGTTTGCCACCTGCTCCGAGCCCTTTTGTAAGTTTTTCACCTATTTGAACTTTTATAGGAATTGGTGCTTTCCCAAGAACCTGAGCATCTGTATTTATTATCACAAATTCAACACCTTCAATGCCGTTTTCATACATTCTTGCAACGGCGTTTCCGCCGCCACCGCCAACACCTATAACCTTTATTACAGGCCCAAGAAAACTGTCTTCCGCTATGTCAAACATTTTTTTCCTCCGTTTTATATTAGCTGGTCTATAAATCTTCTAAACCATCCAAACAATCCACTTTCGCTTTTAGATGGAACAATGTCTTCATTAACTTCAAAGATTTTCCCTTCTGGCTTTCTCGTAGCAGCTATATAGTTTAATGCACCTACTACTGGTGTGAGAGTAACGTCACTATCTTCACAATCAGGAAGACAGATTTCTACAGGTGCTTTAAAAATTTTAGAAACTAAAATGTCTATATCTTTTAACTTTGCCAGTCCACCTGTAAGAAATACTTTATTCATATTGATAAGTGTTGTAGGATCTTCATTTTGAAGCTCTCTTTTTATCTCTTTTAAGATTTTCTGAAGTTTAAGCTGAATAAGGGCGGGGATAACTATTTTGGGTAATTTTTTTAATTTACCACCTACAGGAATAGTTACAAATTCATCCTGTGGAATGTTCAGAGCGTAAGCACTACCATGTTCCTTAACAAGTTTTTCCATCTCTTTTTTTCCAATTTTTATTTTGCTTATAAGGAAATCTATTATGTCGTCTCCTCCTTCAGGAAGGTGTTTGTAGAGGAAAGGTTTATCTTCTCTTAGGAAGAAATACTCGGTACTTCCAGCGCCAAGGTAGAGGAATAAATTGTTGTTAAAATAGAAGTTTTCCCGACCTTTTATTCCATAAAAAGATGCTAATGACTGTAAAATTAAGCCGTTAAGCTTTAATCCACAGTCTCTTAAAAGATCCTGAAGGGTTTTTTTAGTTCTTTTTGTCACCATAATTATCAAAGCTCTCATTGCAAGCTCTTTTCCGCTATGACCTATGGGATTTTGAATCCCGCTCATATTTTCTATTATGAATTCCTGTGGAATAATGTGCATAGTTTCATAGTGTTGTTTTAACGGTTGACCTTTCTTTTCCATAAGGTCTTTTTCTGCTTTGTTTTTAAGGTCGTTTATATCTTTGTAGTGGATTTGTTGTATTCCGGGAAATGTTATTTTTGCTTCTACTCTGTAGCTTAATACATGACCTCCAGGAACAATAACGTATGCTTCCCCAGGTAGGGGAGTTGTTGTTTTTAATTTAAGCTCATTTAATGCAGCATTAAGGGCATCTTTCACAGATACAAGGCTTGAGATATTTCCGCTTTTCATTCCTTTTGAAGGAACTTTAACTGTGGCTACTATTTTTTTATTCCCTTTTCTCCCCACAGTTCCAAGAGTTGCCCTTATATAGGTAGTTCCAAGATCTATTGTAAGAATTTTTTCTTCTATCATTTTTCCTCCCCTTCTTTGATAAGAAGGCCTGAAAATCTCAGGTCATAGTATCCAGAATATGGTTTGTCTAAAATTCTAAACAATTTTTTAAAATTTTGCCAGCTTTCTCCACCGTTTCCTAAAAAAACTATTATTTTATTCTCAGGGTATAGCAATTTTACTCCTGTATCTGTTAATAAAATTTCAGGTTTTTCTTTTATTATGTTGTTTTTTGAGAGATAAGTTGAGATGAGTTCTATTTCAAGAAGTATGCTATTTTTTACTTTAAGATATCCGGTGGTTTCCATAGTAAAAAAATCACTTCTTCCTTTGTAAAAATAGGAGTTAATTTTTTTACATAACTCTTTTCTTTTTGCCAGTAAATAGCCGTTTTCTCCCACATTATAGGTTGTGTTGCCTGACAATATACATAGTTTTACAGGCTCTTCTTTGATATTTATATTCAATGTTCCTTTTAAAAAAGAAACGGAAGCTGATTTTACCCAGGGAAGTTTCTCAAGGAATTCCTTTATCTCTTCCAGTTTGACCTCATCCACAGTTGAGTTTAGGTTTATACTTCCAGATATTGCCTCAGAGATTTCCTTTCCCCATAGATTTTTATCAAGTTTGATTTCTATTTTTTCTATTTTCATTGGAGAGTAAAGGTATATTCCTGCTGCAGAAAGAGATATAAAAAAGAGAAATATTAAAAAAAATGGCTTTTTCATCCGTTTAATATTTCCTCAATAAGTTGTTCAAATGATATACCTGCTGCAGCTGCAGATTTTGGCAGCAGACTTCTTTCCGTCATTCCGGGAATTGTGTTAACTTCAAGTAAATAGGGAATGTTCATGCTATTTAATCTGAAGTCTATTCTTATAGCTCCTCTGCATTCAAGCACTTTGAACGTTTTAATAGCTATTTTTTCTATCTTTTCTCTTACCTTCTCGCTTATTTTCGCAGGTACTTTGTATTGAGTTGATGAAGATTTATACTTTGAATTGTAATCATAAAAACCGGATTCTGTAACGATTTCAACGATTGGCAGAGGTTTCCCATTTAAAACAGGAATGGTTAATTCTCTCCCTTCTATATACTCTTCAATTAGTATCTTTGAGTCGTATTTAAATGCCAATTCCACTGCGTTGTTTAGTTCTTCCTTCTTCTTTACAAGTGAAATTCCAACAGTTGAGCCGGTTCTCGCCGGCTTTACAACACATGGGAACTCAAGCCATTCTACTTTGTCTTCTTTGTAAAAAGTTCTTCCCGCAGGAACAGGTATTCCGTGGGTTTTTAAGATTCTTTTAGTAGTGTCTTTGTCAATACATATGGCACTTGTTTCAACATTGCAGCCTGTATAGGGGATTTTTATCGTTTCAAGTAATCCCTGAACAGAACCATCTTCTCCAGGCACTCCGTGAAGAGCTATAAACACTTTTTCAGGTTTTATTTCAATAAGTTTTTTGACGCAGTTTTCGTCAAATTCCATCTCAATAGTGTTATATCCAAGTGATGTAAGTGCTCTTGTGATACTTTCCGCACTTTTTCTTGAAATTTCCGCTTCTGGAGATGGTCCTCCTTTGAGAATGACAATCATCCGTACCTCTTTTTGATTATTTCTGCCACATCTTCCAACCTGTTTCCTCTTGACCCTTTTATGAGAACGGTCTTTCCAGAAAATTCAAAAGTTTCTATAAAAGAGAGAATTTCATTTCTGTCTTCAAAATGATACCCCTTTCCTTTAAAACTGTTAAGATAAAACAGACCGTTTTTTCCGAAAAAAATGGCTTCTTCAACATGATGAGTGTTTAAGAACTCTCCTATCTCTTTGTGGAGTTTTTCGGAGAATTTTCCCAGTTCCAGCATTTCTCCAAGAATTGCAACTTTAGGTGAGGTATACTGTGAAAGCACTTCTATTGCATTCTTCATAGACTCAGGATTTGCGTTGTAGAAATCTTTTATCAAAGTAATATTTCCTACTCTTTCTATTTCCATTCTCCATTTTGGTGGCTTAAAAGTTTCTATAGCCTCTGTTAGCTCTTTTAAATTTATACCTAAGAGTTTTCCTACTAAAAGAGTGATTATTACGCTATTTACGATACCTTTACCAGGGACTTTAATTGTACCTTTAACTGTTTCTCCAAGGATTTTGACGGTAAAAAGAGTTTTATTTTTCTCCTTGTTTATGTTAATAATTTCGCCATCTCCACCTTGCCCGAAAAACAGTCCATTTTTAAGTCTTTCTCTGTACTTTATGGGAGCGATTGGAAAAGCTTCTTTACTGAATATGGATAGTTTTTCTTCTTCAAGGTTTTCAAACGTTTTAAATCCTTCAAGATGTGCTGCAGAAACAGTTGTAAGTATTGCTATATCAGGTTTTGCAAGATTTGTTAATGTTTCAATTTCCCCGGGAGCACTTGTTCCTATCTCCTGGATGTGAATGTCGGAGTTTTTGAGATTGGCAAGGGTGTAACTTACTCCTAATAGGTTGTTGTAGCTTTCTATACTTGCTTCGCAGGAGAAAAATCTTCCGATGGTATGTTTTAAAAGCTCTTTTGTGGTTGTTTTTCCGACAGAACCGGTGATTCCTATCACTTTTCCCCTGTATTTTTCTCGCTTATATTGAGCTAATTTTATAAGGGATTGGGAAGTGTCTTTTACAACTATTTTGGCTATGTTTGTTTCTATATTTTTTGAGACTAAAGTAGCTGCTGCTCCTTTGTTTTCTGCATCTTTTATAAATAGATGTCCATCACGACTGCCTTTTATCGGAATGAAAACTTTTCCTTCAGATATCTTTCGTGAATCAAACTCAAACCCTTCAATTTTTTTTGAATAGTTTTTTTCGCCTACTATAAGTTTTCCATCTACAATTTCAGCCAACTGTTTTATTGTTATCATTTAATGCCTCAAGAACTGTTTTTTTATCACTGAAAAACTGTTTTACCCCGTTAATTTCCTGATATTCGTCAGGCCCTTTGCCAGCAATAATCACTATACCTTTCCTGTGTTTAATAGCAGTTTTTATAGCTTTTTCTCTGTCTCTTATCACTTCTGCTTTTTCCATGTTGCATCCGGATAGAATCTCTTCCACTATTTTATCTGGATTTTCAAAGCGCGGATTATCATCGGTTATAATTACTCTATCTGCGTATTTACAGGCGATTGCTCCCATGACAGGTCGCTTACTTTTATCGCGGTTTCCACCACATCCAAATACAACGGTTAGATGTTTCTGAGGATAGAGTTCTTTCAATGTTTTTAAAACTTTCTCAAGAGCATCTGGAGTGTGGGCGTAATCTATAAATATGCCAGGGGCTATTTCTTCAAGTCTTCCCGGAACAGAAATATCTTTAAATACATGTTTCATTCTTTCAATATCAATATCCAGATAGTTTAAAATAGAGACTGCTGCGGCTATGTTGTAAACGTTGAATTTTCCTTTAAGGTTGGTTTTTAGTTTTAAGTTTTTAAACGGAAGAGAAAGTTCTATCTCACTAAATCCGTTTTTGTGAATGTATTTTTCTATTTTTATATCACCACTGTAACCGTAGCTTACCATCTTAAATTGGTGTATGGCCTTTAATCCTGCTATAATTCTCCCGAAGAAATCGTCGCTGTTTGTGGCAAAAATCCCCTCTTTTTTTATGAAGTCTGTAAATTTATACTTTGCAAGGAAATAGCTATGTATGTTTTTGTGAAAATCAAGATGTTCAGGAGAAAGGTTGGTAAAAATTCCAGCGTTGAATTTAATCCCTTCTATTCTGTGAAGTGAGATAGAATGGGATGAAACTTCCATTACAGCGTATTCTGCTCCTTCATTAACCATCCGCTTTAATAGCTGGTTAAGTTTTATCGGAGGTGGAGTTGTTCTGTCCGCTTTTTCGCAAGATAACGGAGTGATATAGTAAACGCTCCCGATTAATCCTACTTTTTTTCCGAGGTTTTTAAGAGCTTGATAGATTATAAAAGATGTTGTTGTTTTACCATTTGTTCCTGTTATTCCAATAAGTTTCAGTTTTTCTGAAGGTTTCCCGTGAAAGGTATGAGCTATATTCCCTAAAGTTTTCCTTATGTTTCGGGTTTTTATAAGGGATATTTTTCTGTTTTTAAACTTTTTCAAACGTTCGGCGTCAGAACCTATTACCGCTACGGCTCCTTTTTTAATTGCATCTTCTATAAAATCGTGTCCATCACGTTGAAATCCTTTAACCGCAAAAAAAAGATAGCCAGGCTTTATGTGCCGGCTATCTTCTGCAATACCTTTGATGTCAGTATCGTAAAATTGTATTATTTCAATATCTTTCTCTTCATTTATTAGGTTTGACAGTTTCAAGCTTCCTGCTCATCTCCTTTTATTGCTTCTTCAAGTTTTTGAATTTTTGTTTCAACCTCATCAAGTATGTCTTTTTTCTCTTCTTCTGTAAGTTCTTCTTCAGGTGCTGCTATTAATGTCTGAATATTTTCAGCTATTTCTTTTACAAGTTTTTTAGCTCTTTCTGGAAGGTCGCTTTCCTTAAGCTGTTCCTGTAGCTCTTGAAGTTTCTCCATTATCTCTTCTTTTCTTGTTGTTGCAAGGTATGTTGCTCCTGCACCTACAAGGCTACCAAGAATAAACATTATTGTTCCTCTTTTCATTTCATCCTCCTGAATTTGTTCTCCGTTAATTAATTTATTTATAAACTTGCTTTGCTACAAGCTATTTTAGTCTTTTTAAAATCTCTTTTGCTCTTTGAAGAATATCTTTTTCTCCTTCAATACTTTTAGGTTTTGATTCCATTTTTTGGACGGCGTTTTTAAGCAGTTCTTTTGCTTTATCCCATTTTCCTGTGTAGTAGTAGCATTCTCCAAGATGTTCTTCCACTACAGGATCTTTATTGCTAAGTTTGTAAGCCTTTTCAAGGATTTTGCAGGCTTTCTCATAATTTCTGAGTTTAAAAAGCACCCATCCATAGGTATCTATGTATGCAGGATTTTCTGGTCGCAGTTTTAAGACTTTTTTTATTAGCTTCATTGCTTCTTCCAGATTTTCTCCTCTGTTGGCGTAGATATAGGATAGGTAATTTAGAGCAGCAACATTATTGGGATTTATCTCTATGACTTTTTTCAGGTAGGTTACCGTTTCATTTTCAAGATCAAGTTTATCGGATATTACTGCAAGAGAGAAGAGAATCTTTTCATCCGTTCTGTTTTCTTCTGCAAGCTTTTTGAGTAGTTTGTATGCTCTATTAATGTTTCCGGTATCTGCTTCTATTTGTGCTATTTTAAGGATATATTCTGGTTTTTTTGTTAGCTGGTAGAGTCTTTCGTAGTAAGCTTTTGCTTCGTCAATTTTGTTGTTTTCGGCGTAAATGTTTGCGAGTCTTTCCATAACTGTTGTATTTTCTGGAAACAGGTCAAGGGCTTTTTCGTAAGCTTTTATCGCTTTATCCTTTTCTCCTGTGATTTCATAAGATATTCCAAGCATTAGATAAGCATTTGGATTGTTAGGGTTTAGTTTCGTTATTCTTTCTATTATAGGGATAACCTTGCTGTATTCCTTTAATTCAAGCAGACTTGTTGCAACTTCTGTGAGGTTTTTGAGATTGTAAGGTTCCATCTCAACTATTCTGTTTAATGTTTTAACAGCTTTTTCCTTTTCTCCTGAAATTATGTAGATTTTGACAAGCTCTTTTAGTAGAGGCAGGGAAGGATTTTTCTGTGCTGCTTTTTCCATAAAGTTTTTAATTTTTTTACTTTTGTTATTTTTGTATATCTCAAGTAAAAGTTTATAGGTGTTCTCATTTTCTGGGTCAAGTTTTGCGGCTTTTATCAGCTCTTTTTCACTTTCTTTGAAATTTTTTTCCTGGAACAGAGTGTATCCGAGCAGGAAATGGAGCGTTGGATTTGTGTTATCAATTTTAATTCCTTTCCTGATAACCTTTTCCGCTTCTCTGGTTTTACTTTCCTGCAGCAAAAGTTTCCCGTATATAACAAAGTCTTTCGGATTTTTTGAAATTTCTGTAAGTTTCCTGTACACTTCTTTTGCCTTTTCTTTGTTTCCTTTCATTATGTAAAGCGTGCCAAGCAATCTTAAAGTTTTTTCTTTTAAAGGGTTGTCCTTTATGGAAGCGGCTTTTTCAGCAAGATTTATTGCTTTTTCAAGGCGGTTTACCGAGGCGAAAAACATGCTCCCTTTGAGTAGAAGTTCCGGATTATCAGGTTCAATCTTTAATGCTTCAGTTAAAAATTCTTCTGCTCTTTTGGTTTCCCTTCGTTTTGATGCAAGAGAGAAATTCATGTAGTAAAAGATAAATTTGTTTGTTTTGATAGTTTCTCGCTTTCTGGTTTTTTCTTTCTTTTCAATTTTGGGAGATTCTATATCGGTTTTTGGTGGGCGTTTTTTAGGGAAGCATCCTGTTACTATAAAGGCAGATAGGAAGATGAAAAGTTTTTTTGTCATTCTTTTTCCTCAAAATTTGCTAAACTGATAGATAAATTATATCACCTTTGATAGGGAATATTTATGAAGGAAGCGGTTGAGAATATTCGTAAATTGTTAACATTGCTTGTAAAAGAGGATTTCAAATATTTTAACAGAGTTAAAAATCCTGATAAAGCTTTATTGCTTTATCTCGGGCAAATTAAGCCTTTTGTTTCAGGCAGAGAGAAGAAATTTATAGAGAAAGTGGAAGGATATCTTAAGGAATTTGATATTCTTTCTCAGGAGCAAAAGAAACGTTTAATGAAGGAACTTCATACAGTTTTTACATTAAAGTTTTCCACTGAAGAGATAGAGCGAAATTTAAAAGAAAGGAAAGAAAGGGTTGTATCTAATATTAGGAAATCTTTCTTTTCCCTTGACAAATATCCGGTTAAAGCATTTTTCCAGCCTGTTAGCACTGTTAAGTCTTTAAAACCGCAAAATGTTAAAAGACTTAAAAAGCTCGGGCTTGAGACGATTTATGATGTGCTCTTCTATCTTCCTTACAGGTATGAAGATCGCACCACAGTAACTCCTTTAAATCTTCTAAAAGATGGCGAAACCGCTCTTGTTAAGGGAAAGGTTGTAAATGTTTTAGAAAGTAAAACAAAAAAAGGGAAGAAGCTTTTGAAGGCTGTAATTTATGACACTCACGGAAAGTTAACTCTTCTCTTTCTCCAGCCGAGAATCTTTGGTTTTTATAAAAAACTTTTCTTTCAGGCGAAAGAGCTTGATAAAGAGATTATTGCATACGGAAGGGTAAGAAGAAGCGGTCTTTCTTTTACGATGGTTCATCCTGAAATAGAAATTTATGAACCGGGAAGAAAGTTTAATAAAGTTGGAGTTATTTTACCTGTGTATCACTTGTCTGAAGGTTTGAAGCAAAATACTGTAAGAAGGGATATAGCTGCCGTTGTCAAAAATGCTGTTCCTCGTTTTCCAGAGTATCTTCCGCAGGATATTTTGAAGAAGCGGCAGCTTCCTGATATAGCAGAGTCTATCTGGAATGTTCACTTTCCTTCAGGGGATGTTGATGCACTTGGAGAGTTTAAAACACCGTTTCAAAAGAGATTGATATATGATGAGCTTTTTCTCTTTCAGCTTATTCTTGCCTTCTTGAGAAAGAAAATGAAAAAGGAAAAAGGAATAGCTTTTCCGGTTGATGAGGGAATGATAGAAGAGTTTAAAAAACATCTTCCTTTTAAGTTAACATCTGCGCAGGAAAAGGTGTTGTTTGAAATAGTTGCTGATATGAGAAAGGATGAACCTATGAACAGGCTGGTTCAGGGGGATGTTGGAAGCGGGAAGACCGTTGTTGCGGCTGCCTCTGCTTTTTTTGCTGTTAAAAGTGGTTATCAGGTGGCGGTTATGGCTCCAACAGAGATTCTTGCCAACCAGCATTTTAAAAAGTTTAAAGAGTTTTTATTTCCATTTGGAATTAAGGTTGGTATTTTAACCGGAAGTATGACGCAGAAAGAAAAGAATACGATGCTTAAAGCTATACAGAGCGGTTATTTTGATGTGGTTGTCGGGACTCATGCTTTGATTCAGGATAAAGTTGAATTCAAGAATCTTGGTCTTGTTATAATTGATGAGCAGCATAGGTTTGGTGTAAAGCAAAGAGCTGAGCTTAAGAATAAAGGCAGGCAGCCAGATTTTCTTGTTATGACGGCTACTCCTATACCGCGGACACTTGCTTTAACAGCCTATGGAGACCTTGATATTTCTATCATTGATGAGCTTCCGGCAGGAAGAAAGCCTGTAAAGACAAAAATTGTGTTTGATGATGAGATAGATAAGGTTGTTTCTTTTTTGAAGAAGGAGCTTGAAAAGGAACACAGGGTTTACGTTGTTTATCCGCTTGTTGAAGAATCTGAAAAGATGGAACTTAAAGCGGCTACAGAGATGTATCATTTCTGGCGGGAGAAGCTTAAAGGGTTTCAGGTTGGGCTTTTACACGGAAAGATGAAGCAGGAAGAGAAAGATAAGGTTATGGAAAAGTTTAAAGAGGGAGAATATCAGGTGCTTGTTTCAACAACGGTTATAGAGGTTGGAGTTGATGTGCCAGAAGCTACTGTAATGGTTATAGAGCATGCAGAAAGATTTGGGCTTGCACAGCTTCACCAGTTAAGAGGACGTGTTGGAAGGAGTGATAGGCCGTCATACTGTTTTTTAGTTACTAAAAGGACTGTGGGAGAGGATGCCATTAAGAGGCTGAAAATTCTTGAAAGCACGAATGATGGCTTTAAAGTTGCTGAGGCTGACCTTGCTTTCAGGGGTCCTGGTGAGCTTACAGGAACAAGGCAGTCTGGGGTTGGAGAGTTTAAGATTGCAGACCTTAGAAGAGATTTTGAGATACTTAAAAAGGCAAGAGAAGATGCCTTTGAGCTAATTGAAAAGAATCCTGAACTTTCGGGACTTGAGAATCTGAAAGAGCTTTTAAATTATAAAATTCCGGATGGTATTGATCTTGTTGGAGTAGGCTAAAAGGAGAATGGATGAGTTTAAGAGAGAAAGTAGGAAAATATGAATTTTTATTAATGGTGCTTGTAGTATTTGCATTTTTCTTGCCTCTTGGACTTTACCCCCTTTTTGACCTTGATGAGGGAGCTTTTAGTGAAGCCACAAGGGAGATGCTTATTTCAGGTAATTACATTACCACATATCTTAACGGTGTTCCAAGGTTTGATAAGCCTATTCTAATATACTGGCTTCAGGCTTTGAGTGTTAAGATTTTTGGTCTTAATGAGTTTGCATTTAGATTTCCTTCTGCTTTAGCAGCTGCTTTCTGGGCAGCAGGAATCTATTTCTTCACAAAGAAATATTTTGGTAGAAGAAGTGCAATTTTTGCAACACTTTTTATGGTTTCATCTCTTCAGATAAATATGATAGCAAAGGCGGCAATTGCAGATGCACTGCTTAATATGTTTATAGCTTTTTCAATGTTTTCCTTGTGGATATTTATAGAAAAGAAGGAAAACAAGTATATTTATCTGTCGTTCCTTTTCATAGGATTTGGAACATTAACAAAAGGACCTGTAGCAATTTTGATTCCTCTTGCAACATTCTTTTTTTATTCCCTTTTTACACGGAACCTTGGGAAATTTTTTAAAGCTTTTTTTAACTTGAAAGGAATAGCAATTTTCTCTGCAGTGGCACTTCCATGGTACATTCTTGAGTATCTTGATCAGGGTATGAATTTTGTAAGAGGATTCTTTTTAAAACACAACCTTGAGCGGTTTAAAAAACCTTTAGAAAAGCACAGTGGCAGCTTTCTTTACTACGTGCCGGTAATTCTTACCGGCTTACTTCCCTTTACCACTCTCTTTTTATCTTTTTTAAAGCGGATGAAAGAGTTTTTGTATAAGGATATAGGTCTATTTCTTTCTATCTGGTTTTTCTTTGTTTTTCTCTTCTTCTCTTTTTCGGGAACGAAGCTACCTCACTATGTGATTTACGGATATACTCCAGTTTTTATATTTATGGGAGCTGTGTTTGATAAATTTTATAAGGGAGTTGATTTAAAACTTGTAGTTCCTCCTTTGATTCTTTTGATTTTTCTCTTTTTCTTTCCAGATATTGCTGTTTTTTCAAAGCGATTTATTAAAGATATGTATATAAAAGCTCTGCTTGATGGTGTTCCGGAGTATTTTAATTTTACCTACAGAGTTTTGATAGCTGTTTGTGGTGGAGTGATTTTAGCAATACCTTTTATAAAACTGGATAGAGTGGTAAAACTTTTTATTGTTTCTTTTTCGTTCCTTTTTGTCGTAAACTACGTTGTTGCACCATCTTATGCCAATGTTGTGCAGCTTCCTATAAAGGAGGCTGGGTTAATTGCGAAAGATAAAGGATACAAAGTTGTTATGTATGGCTTAAATGTTCCAAGTTTTATTGTTTATTCTGAAAGGCTTGTTGAAAAGAGAAAACCAAAAAAAGGCGATGTTGTTCTAACTAAGATTTCAAAGCTTAAAAATATAAAATCCTACGAAATAATTTATCACAAAAACGGTATCTATCTTATAAAGGTAAAGTAGCAGGATACTATGAAGTATCCTGCTATGCCTGAGAGGAAACCGATTAGTCCTCCGACTAAAACATCAAACGGAAAGTGAGCTCCCATATATACTCTTCCTATTCCTATTGTTATTGCGTAGATTGTAAATACAAGTATCAGGAGTGGATTTGCGTAAAATATTATTGAGCCAAGAAGCGTAAAGGCAAAAGCGGAATCTGCTGAAGGAAAGCTTTTTAAAGTTACCTGCTCAAGAAGTTTTACATTTTCCATAAGTTTTGACGGTCTGTAGTGTTTAAATGTGTATTTGATTAAAGGCATAAGGATACCTGTAATAATCATTGACAGTGTAAGGTGGATGACAGCTTTTTTCCCTCCTGCAATGTAAAAAATTGGATAAAACAGAGGAAGGGAGTAAGTTTTTCCAAGACGGAAAAAGTATTTATAAAACGTGTTTAACCTGTCTATGTCTATGTTGTTTATTTTTCTGAAAAGCTTCACATTCCATTTCATTTTCATTTCCCAGTCAGGGGGAAAGAGTCTATCTTTCTTTTTTTTCATTTTGTAACCTCAAAGTAGTTTGTTATTGCAACAGGTTTGAACCCAAAATATAGATTTCCCAAACGAAAGTCGTATTCAAAAACTTCTACGTGATAGAATCCTTCATCTTCAAGTTTAAAAGTAAAAGCTGGCTTATCAGTTATTTTTATAGGATTGCCGTCTTTTTTTATCATTTTAAGTGTTTTTTTCTTTTTTGCGGAAATGTTTAAGATAGAACCTGAAGGGACTTTTTCTCCAGGAAGAAAAACTTTTCCGTTTTTCGTACATAGAAAGTCTCCTTCAAAACCTTCTATGGATAAATAAAGATTTCCGTTTGCTATCGCTTTCATTATGGATTCTTTATTTTTTATAGGTTTTCTGGAATAAATTTTGTTTATCAACCATCTGAATCCGTTTATGTAGGACGGGATTAGAATTCCGTGGGTGTGTTCCTGATATACTGCTTTTATATGGATATCAAGTCCGCCAATGATTTTAAGTTTTTTTGCCCTTTCTGTGTAAAGTTTACTCCACGTTTCAAGAGGTATAAGGGAGTTCCACTTTCTCAAGAGATTCCTTGTAAAGGGCCAGAAAAAAATATTTTTAATAAGCGTAGCTATTGTAAGGGGCTTGTTCCATACGATTGCGTCTTTTATGTTTATAATTTCGTATAGATGGTCTTCTTTAAACTCTCCTTTCCATCTGTAGTGGTCAAATTCAAAGTTATTTGGATGGGAGATAACAGGAATTTTATTTCCAAGGAGCAAAAGTCTTCCTGACGGTGTGTTTTTTTCAACACCTGTTATCGTTCTTTCATCTTCAAAAAATTTATAGTTGTCATTGTCATGGTCTGTGATAAAAGCATAGTCTATGGCGTTAACTTCCATCGCTTTTTTTATGTCGGAAGGTTTTCCAAGTGAATCTCTTGAAAACTGTGTGTGAATGTGAATTGCAACATTGTATCTGTATATGTTTTGTGGAATCTTAACTTTATATGAAAGTCCTTTTTCCAGTTTTTTCAGCCTCTTTATTGGTCTTATATCAAGATAGAAGAAGAAAAGCAGCAGGAGAAAAATCACAAAAAACAGAGGGAACATTTAACCTCCTTTTAATTTTCTGTTTCTGATATTGTGCAAAATTTATAAAAAGCTCCCTTTTTAGCAATAAGCTCATCTTTTGTTCCCTCTTCCACAATTTTTCCGTTTTCCATAACTATTATTCTGTTAGCTATTTTAAGGGTTTTTAATCTGTGGGTTATCATAAGAATGGTTTTATCTTTAAAGTGGTTTTTTATCTCTTCCATAACGTACTCTTCGGTTTCAACATCAAGGGCTGATGTAGCTTCATCAATTATGAGAATATCTGGATTTTTAAGGAATATTCGTGCTATTGCTATTCTTTGCCGCTCTCCACCAGAAAGTCTTGATCCTTTCTCACCAAGCACCGTATCAAGGCCGTGTTCAAGTTTAAAAACAAAGTTAGCTTTTGCCTTTTTAAGGGCTTCTATAAGTTCCTCATCTGTTGCGTCAGGTTTGGCCACTAAAAGGTTGTTTCTAAGTGTATCGTTGAAAATGAACACTTCCTGGGATATCATGCCTATTCTGTTCCTTATACTTGGAAGTGAATATTTTTTTAGTTCAGTTCCATCTATTAAAACTTCTCCTGCATATTCTTTAACAAGTCCCGGTAGAATTTTTACAAGGGTAGATTTTCCTGAACCGGTTAATCCAACTATTCCTATTTTTTCTCCCTTTCTAACTGTAAAATTTATATCTTTCAGAATATGGTTGTTACCTATTATTACATTGACATTTTTATATTCAATTTTGTCCTTTAACCCGTTAAAATCTGCTCCTTCAGCTTTTTCTTCAGGAATATTAAGAATAAACTGGATTCTTTCAATTACAGGGGATAAAGCTTTTAGGTTTATGATGCCTCTTTGTAGAATCTGCATAGAGTTAATAATTATCAAAACTCCACCGAGGAAAGAGAAGAAATCTCCCGGTGTTATCTCTCCTTTTATGATTCTTATTCCACCGTAAAATATTATTCCACCTGTGGCTGCGTATGCCAGTATTTCTGTTGTTGATAGATAAACTGTTTCGTAGAACTTACTTTTTTTCTGCCTTTCAAATAGAGTTTCATTTATTCTTTCAAAAACTTTGAAAAAGATGGTCTTTTTAAACAGCTTTACAACTTCAAAGCCTGAAATTATCTGATTCAGGTGCTGGATGTAATCTGAAAAACTTTCCTGCTGTTTTTGAGAGTATTTTTTTCTTTTGTTTCCGAGAAAATCTAAAGCCAGACTTAGAAAGGGGATTATTATTGTAAAAATAAGAAACATTCTCCAGTCTCTGTAGATGAGAACTATTATGACTCCTATTACTGTAAATGTTTCTGTGATTATGTTTGTTCCTATTGTGGAGGATATTTCTGCAAATTTTTCAAGGTCTGTGGTTGCTCTGCTTATAAGGTCACCAGGGGAAATTTTCCTTAAAAAAGAAGGTTCTGCGTTTATTATTTTTTCATGCATTTTTTTTCTTAAATCTTTAACTGCTTTAAATATTACAAGGGGATAGATATAATTTTTAAGAAAGAATCCTATCTGTTTTGAGACTGCAAGAAGTAGAAGAATAGATACAACTACAACAAGCTTTTCGTAGCTTTTGGCTATAAATACATCATCAACAACATTTTTTACAATATATGCAAGTCCCGCAAGTCCTATAGATTCAAGAATAGAACCAAATATTGCCAGAGCAACTAACTTCCAATCTTTTTTTAGGATGAGGAGAAGGAACTTTATATCTTTTCGCATAGTTCTCCCTGTTGCTGTTTCTAATGGCCAAAGTATAACATTTTAGGTTTAAAGATGTTTTAAATGATTGAATTTGACATATAAAGGGATAGCTGATAAATTTAAGTAAACTTAATATACGGGGGTTATTATGGAAGCACTTGCACTTGCTGCTAAAGCATGGGGCATTCTTACTGCCTTTATAGCTATTGTTGGACCTTTGAAGGATGAGTGATTTAAAGCCCGCAAGCGCGGGCTTTTACAGTTTCACCGGTATTTTGTGGTAAATTATTCCTGAATCTTCATGAGAAAATCCAAGGGAAAGAGCTATAAGTTCTGGTAAGAAGAGGACTGGAATCTCTCTTTCAACTTTTGCTTCTTTCTGCATCATATCAAACCCCTTGAAACACAAGGGGCACGGAGTAACTATAAACTCGGCTTCTGCTTCTTTCATACTGTTAACGATTCTTTTTATCTTCTTGAGGGCTGTTGCTTTGTCTGTATAAATTGAATGGTATCCGCAACAGGCGTCTTCTTCCTTATAGCGAATTGGTGTTCCACCGCATAATTCTATAATTTTTTCAAGACTTCCATGTTTTGCAATCTTTTCAGGATATTTGAGGTGGCAACCGTAGTAAGGGGCGAATCTGTAGGGAAGAGAAATTTTTATATATTCGGATAGCTTTTCAAATCCTATTTTTTCAACTATGAAAGGCATAATGTGCCAGATTTTTTTCTCTCCTGAATAGTAAAGGTTCTCCTCCTCAAGAATTTTGTTAACCTTTTTTTTTACAGTTTCGCTGCTATCTAAAAGTTTCTTTGCACGGTTGATTACCATAAAACATGTATTACAGCTTATTAATAAGTCAAGATTCTCTTTTTCAGCTGCTGCAATATTTCTTGCGTTTATTAGTGTAGATAAAAATCTGCTTTCTTCATCTATAACGTTTCCACCGCAACATATGGTTTTCCTTACTTCAGGAAGTTCAACTCCAAATACGGAAAACACTTTTTTAATTACATCAAACAGAATAAAATCAAGTCCTTGAAAACAGCAACCTCTATAAAAGCCTATTCGCATTTATTGTCTCCTTTAAGGAGTTTTTCTATCTTTTCATCTATTTGTCTTATCTTTTTAAAATTAATGCTTTCAATGTCTCCTTCTTCTATTAAAGCCCGTATTATAAGATCCCTTAATGCCAAAAAGCCATCAGGAAGATGAGGAATTTCCCAGATTTCAACTCCATGCTCTTTACAGAAATTTATAAAGTCGCGGACAGCTTTTTCATTATCATATACATCAAGAGGAAGATACAGTCTATTTATCTGCCCTGTTGCATAGACCCAGTTCAAGTAATGTGACAATTTACGTGCACCGGGGGTTTCTTTGTGTCCGAGCTTTACAGTTTCATTTCTGATTTTTTGAATGTCGTGTGCTGGTGCTATGTTTTTAGGGCAAAAAGCAACACATTTTTGACACTGAACACATGACCATACAGAGGCGTTTAGTGCTATTTTCACACGTTCTTTATGGGTTTCTTCCTTTTCTCGTGAATCTGCTATAAACCGATAGGTTTTCACAAATGCAAAAGGTCCGGCAAAAGGAGTATTTTCTTTTAAAGTTTCACACACGCTACAACAGGTAAGGCATAAAATACAGTCGGTTTCTTTAGAGTATTTTTCCACCTCATCGGGAGATATTTTAAATTCTTCATTTTCAGGAGGGATTTTATTTTCAAGCCACAGTTTAAATCTTCTAAGTGTATCCTGCTTTCCTTCAATATCCACCACAAGGTCTTTTATTATTTTAAAGCCGTCTATTGGTTCAATTATAAGTTTTTCAACTTCAAATTCATCAACTATTTCTTTGATTTGGGTTTTACATGCAAGTAGTGGTTTTCCATTAACTCTTACTGTACATGACCCGCACACTCCGCTCCTGCAGAAGGCTCTAAAAGTAAGAGAAGGGTCTATGTTTTCTTTTATGTAGTTAAGGAGGTCTAAGATGGTGATACCTTCTTTAAATGGAACTTTAAATATATCATATCTAACTTTTTTCCCTTTCTTCGTTCGGAAGATCTTTACCTTTATTTCCTTCACTGATAAACCTCATTTTTATTTGTTCTATCTAAATTTATTGCTTTTTGCAAAGATAGAAAGTTTTCTTTCCAAGTTTAAACTCTTTTATAACTTTTCCTTTTGGAGAATTTTCCGAGATAAAAAGAGCGTTTACAGGAATGGCTCTATAGTTTTTAAATGGAAGTGGAAGTTGTCTGCTTTTTTCTACGTAAAATCCTATTTTAGTATCAGGAGTAATAGTGTAAAGTGACTTTCCCTGCGTTAACTTTGCTATCTCCATGGAGACTTTTCTGTAATTGGGACGTTTGAACTCTGCAACCGATAGATAATAACTACTGTAAAATCCTCTTACTATAAGCATTGCACATCCTAAAATAAGAACGAAATTCGTTACATCTATCCTTTTCATAAAGTAGAAATAAACAAAATAAGCGACTATCAAGAAAAATATTGTTGCGTTTAGTGCTATATCTGTTCTTAATGTTAACCATATTGTGCCAATTATTCCAATGAAAAGTAATACATCCATTAAAAATTGCATAAAAGCGACGCCTCTTTTAAAGTTAACAGTTTTTTCATACAAAATGGATGAAAAAATTATGGAGATAAAAGGAAATATAGGAATGAGATATCTCATGCGAGTTCTGGGGGATAAAAAATATAGAATAAGGTTGGCCACAATTAAAAGAGCTATTTCTTTTAAAAATTTGTTATTTTTTAAATATTTAAAATTGCAATTTACCCTCTTTTTGTAAAATTCAAACGCCATTGCTGCTGACCAGGGAATTAAAGCATAAAAAAGCATCGGAAAGAATAAGGCCATTCCTTTTAATGTTTTTAATAGAGAGTTTGTTAGGGCAGTTCTTCTTGCTGCTTCTTTCCACAAGGTTAAAAGAGCTTTTTCAGGAGAAATTGATACTACCCACATAACAAAAGGAGATATACCTATGATTGCACCGAGAAAATGGGCTGGTTGAAAAAATTCTTTCCACTGTTTTCTATAGAAAAGAATAGTGAAGACTGATATCAGGAAAAAAGCTAACCCCGGTAGTCCTTTTGTTAAAAACGCTAAAGATGAAAACAGGTAACCTAAAATCCAGCCTTTTAACTTTTCTCCTTTTTCAAAAAATGTGTACCATAGAGATATTGATAAAAATACAAAAAAGGTGAATATCATGTCCGGTTCACATTTTGTTGAATATTCTATTGATACAAGTCCGATGGTCAGGAAAATAATGGAGGATAAAACTGCCACTTTTTCCCGCAGGAATTTTTTAGAAAACATATAGATGCCGGAAGCTGTTAGAACCGTTGTTATAAGAGAAGGTAAACGCATTGTGAATTCATTTATAAATTTAGGATTAAAGCCGGAAAATAGAAGTATTATCCAGTTATGTAGTGGAGGTTTTCTAAAATATGGGACCATTAAAACCGTTGGTTGAAGGAAATTGTGGCGGAACAGCATTTCTAAGGCTACTATACCTCTCCGTGGCTCTTCATGTCTTAGGGAAAATAGCCACATATTAATGATGGCAGCTATAAGAAAGCCCATAATGAATAGTTTTAAAGTTTTGTTGTCTATTTCAGGAGTTTTCTTTAGTGTTATGGGAATTTTTCTTTTCATCTACTAAAACCTCTTTGAAAAAATCTTCCGGGATATCAGGTTTTGTCCCAACCGGATACATCTCTACATCTATGGTGTTACATTCGGGACATTTAAAGTAGCTTATCCATAACCCATTCTTCCCTGCAATTTCTTTAATTTCTCCGTTTTTGTTAAGGTTTCGGGAACCTATGTACTCAAACTCACCAACATTTCCACAGGTGCTACATTTTAGTAGTTTCTTGAATTTCAATTCAATCCTCCATACATTTTCACAGGCAAATTATATAACATGCTGGTATAATTTGGGCTAATTAAATTTCTTATGGAGATGTAAATATGAGAGAGAAAAAACTTTCTATAGTGATACCTCTTTATAATGAGGAAGAAAATGTTAACGAGCTTTATAACAGGTTGAAAGAGGTTCTTGATGCTCTTCCTTACGACTATGAGATTATTTTTGTAGATGATGGGAGTACAGATAGAACAGTAGAAAAACTTGAAGAGATAGCGAAAAAAGATTCTAAAGTGAAAGTTGTTGAGTTTGCGAGAAATTTTGGTCAGACACCTGCAATGATGGCTGGAATGGATATAGCTTCTGGTGATGTTATTATCACCATGGATGGAGATTTGCAGAACGATCCTGTTGATATTCCAAGGCTTCTTGAGAAGATTGATGAAGGCTATGATGTTGTAAGTGGCTGGAGAAAAAACAGGAAAGATGCCACTGTATCAAGAAAAATTCCTTCAAAAATTGCAAACTGGCTGATAGGTAAGCTTACAGGCGTAAGGATTCACGATTATGGATGTTCTTTAAAAGCGTATAGAAGCAATGTTATAAAAAGGATTCGTCTTTACGGTGAAATGCATAGGTTTATCCCTGCAGTTGTTTCTACCGTTACTTCTCCAGATAAAATAATAGAAATTCCTGTTAGACACCATCCCCGTAAATATGGAAAATCAAAATATGGTATTTCAAGAACTTTTAAGGTGATTGTTGATCTTTTTTATGTTTGGTTTGTTAAAAAATATATGCAGAAACCGATCCATTTTTTTGGAGGAATAGGTCTTTTTCTACTTTTTGTGGGTCTTACTTTTTTTCTATACCTTTTGAGTGTTAAACTTCTGGGTAATCCAATAGGCGGCAGGCCTCTTCTGGTTATTTCTGTTATGTGTATAATTGCAGGTCTTCAGATGCTTACTACGGGAATAATAAGTGAAATTTTGATGAGAATATACTATGAGTCCCAGCAGAAAAAGCCTTATGTTATAAGGAGAGTTTTAAACGGTGAAGAAAACTAATCTGATAGTATCTGCTTTTATTTTTGCTCTTTTTATATACATCCTTTATAAATTTGATGTTTTTTCACAACTTGGTTTAATGTTGAAAACGGCAGATTATTCTTTGGTTTTTCTTTCTTTTCTGGTTTATCTTTCTGTTTATTTTTTCAGGGCTCTAAGGCTAAGGCTTTATATAGAAGAGGTTTCTATTGCAGAGATGTTTTCAGTAATAGGAGTTCATACGTTCTTTAATAATATCTTACCTTTCCGCTCAGGTGAAACTTCTTTTCCAATAATTTTGAAAAAGCTTTTTAGTATTGAAATAACAAAATCATCAATGGTCCTTTTAGGCGCAAGGATATTTGACCTTGTTTCTCTTTCTATACTTTTCCTTTTTTCTCTATTTTTTGTTTCATTTTCTGATAGAAGATTGATATTTTTTCCTATAATAGCTGTACTAATAATGGGGTTTCTTCTGGTTCTTTCCTATAAAATACTTCACTTTTTTAAAGGAAAGGTTCCTTTTTTTGAAAAGATCTTGCTGGTTTCCGCCATATTTGTAAAGATAGATAAGCTTGTTATGATGTTTCTTTTTTCAATTCTTATATGGAGTTTAAAATTTACAGCATTTATGTTAATTTTGAAAGCTGCTCATCTTAACATTGGATTTTTCAAGACTATTTTTGTTTCCACTTTTGCCGAGCTTACAACGGTGTTGCCGATTCACAGTTTTGGTGGATTTGGAACTTTTGAAGCTGGTATGGTTGGTGGATTTTCTCTTATAGGAATAGATCCAAAGGAAGCTTTACCTTATGCTGTCTATTTTCATTCTCTTGTGTTGCTTATTTCTGGTGTTATGGCTATTTCTGGCTGGATTTATTTGTCTTTTAAAGTTAGAAAAGGATAAATAAGGGTAAATTTTGTATATTTAACTTAGTCTATTTCTTCCAGAATGTCTACTATAGTTTTTATTTTAAAGTAGATTTTCTCTTCTCCATCACATTTTAAAATCCATCTTTTTATATCAGGTATGTATTTTGTAAAATTTCCCGGAGCAAAGCTTGCAAGGGTTATTTCAACTTCTTTAAAGTGCTGTTTTAAGGTTTTAGCCAGAAGATTGAGATATCTGACTTTGTCTCTTATCTTTCTGCCCCTTTTATCATTCCTTTTTCCCAGTTCAAAGAAGAAAGCAAGGTTTGATTTACACTCATATCCTTCTACATAATCTTTTCCCCAGAATACCACATCTATGTTTTTACCTGTTAAAGAATTTTTATCACAGCGGATTTCTATCTTTTTCCCGTTTATCATCGGCTGACAGTGCATACACACAAGGTCAACCTTCCACTTTTTTGCAGGTCCAAGAAGATAAATTATCTCTTCAAACAGTCTTCCTTTCCTGATAGCAATCACATCATCCTGTGGTATCTCTTTTCCAGCAGAGTTTTCTGCCTGTTTCAGAAAGAATTTAACTAAAAGTTTCCATAAAATTTTCTTTTCTTCTGTATCAAGGGGAAGCTGTTTCAGGAGAGTTTCCTTTGAACTTTCAAATTCATAAAAGTCCTTTAGGTGATTTACATTCTTTAGCAAATTTGCCACAGCAATAATTGATTCAAACCGCTTTCCCCGTCTAAAGCAGCACAGAAACTGTGCAAGCTCTTTTACAGGTTCACCTAAAAACCGCTCCACATCAACGTAGCAACTGAATCGGTTACCCATTCTATTTCCTGTTAATAGTTAATGTTCCGCATCCGCCTAACGGGTCTGTCCTGAATCTGTTACTTAGAGTTGTTCGAATTTTCTTTTTCCTTAGAAACAGAAACGCATCTTCGTACTCTTTTTCTGATACCGGCAGGAAACAGTTGTGGTGTGTTTTGTTATACATCATTAGCATTACTGTTAAACTGTATTTTCCAGCAAATTCAGAAAGCAAGGAAAGTTCTTTTTCGCTGTGGTTAACTCCTTTTAGCAACAAATATCCTATCTGATATTTCTTTCTCTGACTTTTTGATAAATTCTTTATATGTTTTTCAAAAATCTCTTTTGATTTTTCAAAGGGAAAGCTGTTAGGAAAAAGTTTTTCTCTCACAGTTTTTGAAAACCCGTGAACTGAAAATGTGACTCCATCATGTTTTGCGAGCAAAATAGCTTTGAATCCTTCGGTATTGAAGCCTGTAGTTGTAATTGTTACTTTAAGATTCTGACTTTTAAAATAGTTTAAAGCGTTTATAACATTTTTCCAGTTAGCTGTGGGTTCCCCTATTCCGGCGATAGCTATTCCCCTTATGTTTAGCTTTTCTTTTAGAATTTCATATTGGGAAACTATTTCATCACAGGAGAGATTTCTTAAAAATCCGTTACTTCCAGATGCACAAAAGTTGCATCTGACAGGGCAACCTACCTGAGTTGAAACACATAAAGTATCACCTCTGTAGAAAACAGATTCTATCTGAAATCCATCTTCTGTTTCAAAAATAAATAGTTTATTCAAACTGTTCTGGTATCTCTTCTTCAGCTTCAATGTGGGTTTTAGTAAAACATTTGAATTTATCATCAACACATCTCTTTACCTCCTGTATATACTTTTCCCATTCATCTTCAGGGATAAAGTTTTTAATGTCTATCTGCTTTTTTACGCCTGAGTCAACTTCAACTGTGATCTTTTCGGTGGGTATGTTTACATCAAGCACTTTAGCTTTTGTTCCGTCTATTGAAATAATATCTCCTATCTGGGGAAGAAATTCTCTTATTTTGTAAATCGGCTCTTCATACTTAAGGCAGCACATAAGTCTTCCACATACACCAGACAGTTTTGCGGGGTTGGGAGGAAGTCCCTGTATCCTTGCCATTGTAAGAGAAATGGAATCAAAACATTCTAAATACTGCTTACAACAACACTCTTTTCCGCACATTCCAATAGAACCTATCATTTTTACTTCGTCTCTTACACCTATCTGGCGGAGTTCTATTCTTAATTTAAAGTGGGAAGCAAGATCTCTTACAAGTTGTCTAAAATCAACCCGTGTTTCAGATGTGAAGTAGAAAACGAGCCTTTCTCTGTTTAAGGTGGTGTAAGCTTTTACAAGCTTCATAGGTAGCTTATGTTTTGCTATTTTCTCTTTGCATATGGGAATGGCTTCCTGACAGAAATTTCTATTTTCAGCAAATTTTTCAAGGTCATCATCAGTTGGCTTCCTTAATACTTTGAAAACTGATTCTTCTTTGAATCCGAAAGAATTGAACGTTTCTTCACATATAGTATAGACGGCGAGAGTTTTAACTATTTCAACTCCCCTATCTGTTTCTACCACAACTTTTTCATTATACTCTGCTTTAAAATCTATGGGAGCAACAGCTATTCCTGTTTTTTCAGTGTCAAAGTATTTGAATTTCAAAACTGTTTTCATGGGTTTCTCCTGATTTTTATCTGTACTTTAATATTAACGAAATAAAGCTTCAGCTATTTTCTCATAAATTTATGAAGAAAGGAAAGAAAGGGCTATGTAGCCCTATTTGAAATTTATTTGATAAAGTTTAAGAGACTTAAGTCTTTTGTTCCCGCTACTGCTGCAAGAAGAGCCTGGTATGCTGTCTGGCTTTTTTGAAGATTTGATACGACTTCTGAAAAATCTGCATCTTCTATCTCAGATACAAGGTTTGTGAATTTTAGTTTTAGTGATTCATTCTGGGTTTTAAGGTCATTTAATGTTGCTATCTGACTTCCGATTTTTGACCTGTGAACCATCATTTTGGATAAGCCTTTATCAAAAGCATCAAGGAGTTTCATCTGGGTTGTAGTTCCTGTATTATCAAGGTCAACATCTATTGTAAGATTGTTGAGATTTTCTATATTTCCTGTATCTATCGCATTTACGATAGCATCTATTACGTCAACTACAAGAATTTTACCGCTTGCGTAATTAACACCCATGTATTCAGCGCCGTTAAAGGTTGTGTTCAGTTCCACACCTTTTGATACAGGGACTGTTGTTTCTTGAGTTTCTCCCTGATATGTGCCATCAGATAGGAAAGGTTGTGTTTTTGATTTTACTCCACCAAAAACGTAGTTGTCTCCGATGGAAAGATTTGCCTGATTTATTATGTAGTCTTTCATTTTAAGAAAATAGTCCTTTAATGTTTTAGCCTGGTCATCTGTAATTACACCGGTGTTTAAAATCTGAACGATTTTTACTCTTACAGCTTCAGCGGAATTTACAATTGTGCCCATAGTTGATTCAGCACTTTCAAGCTGATTTAATACCATGGTGCTGTTTCTCAGGTATGTTTCAAGCTGTTTGTTGAGTTTTTTATATCTCTGGCTTCTTGCAAAACTAACTATATCATCTGAAGGTTTAAGAAGTTTTTTCCCTGATGCTGCTTCAAGGTTATATCTTTCAAGTTCCTTCTGCCTTATATTGTCATATTTTTTAAAAAGATAAAAAAGGTTAATATCTGCCACTCTCATATTTCACCTCACTGAACCATATTAAGGACAGTTTGAATAAGTTCGTCAGTTACTGCTACAACTTTTGCAGATGCTTGATATGCTCTTTGAAATTTTGTAAGGTTTATAAATTCTTCATCTGTGTTTACGGCAGAAATTTCATTTAACTGTTGCTGAAGAGAATCTCTAATCTGGGTTGTTGAAGATATTAAATTGTCTGTTCTGCTTACTTCAGTTCCTATAGGTGTAACAATTTCAGATGTATAGTATTCTGCAAACGATTTATCACCAAGTCCTGAAATTTTCGTATCTTCAAGGGATATCATAGCCTTTATATTTTCGTTATTTGAATCTGGATAGGTTGGGTCAGATGATGCAGCTATAAGTTCTGGATCTTCAAATCCAAGGGTTATGTTAGAAGCGTCAACTGTTGCAGTGCCGTTATCTGCTACAAAAAGATCTGTTCCTGGATTTCCGTTTAGGTCAAAGCCTGCTTGTTGTTGATTGTTAATTGCGTTTGCAAATTCTGTTGTAAAAGTGTTTAACCGCGTAATTGTGCCATTTATTAGGTTAATTCCTTTTAAATATCCTCCAAGTTTTCCATTTTTAAATTCGGTTGTTATATCTGTTCCCCGCCATTTTATTATAGGGTTGTTATCTCCGTCTGTTTCAAAGGTAAGGGGAATGTTTTTTGTGTCAAGAACAAGCCCAAATCCTTTAGCAGTTGAAACGTTAACGGTTCCATCGTTGTTGAAAGTTGCTTTTATATCTATTAGAGAACTCAATTCCTTTAAAGTTCTATCTCTTTCGTCAAGATATTCATTATATCTTTCGGGATTGGAATTGTAATAAAATTTTATGTTGTCATTTATTTTTGCAAGTTTACTGGTTAAAAGATTTACTTTCTCAATGGTATCTTTTACACCGAGAGTTGTTTTGTCTTTAATATCTGTGAGGAAAGAGTAGCTCTGTCTTATCCTTCCTATTAAAGCTTTCGCCTTGGAAAGTGCATCGTACCTTGCAGCAATATCACCAGGATTAACGGCTATATCGTTTAATGAGGCGAAAAACTGGTTTAATGCTTCTCCAAAACCTGCTCCGGATGTTTCGTTAAATACATCTTCTATTTGTGTTAAAACAGACTTATAGTTATCAAGGCCTTCAGCTTCCTGGTTTACATTTAAAAGCCTGCTAAATACAATCTTACTTGAAACTCTTCTTATATCTTGAATATAAGCGCCACTTTTTGCCGGAAGGTCTGCAATTATCGGTTCTTCCCTTGAATATCCGTCAGAAAAGGCATTGGATATGTTTTTGTTTGTAGTATTTATAGCACTTTGATACGTTAACAATGATTGGCCAGCTATTGAAAGGGCGTAGAGTAGTGCCATCTATAACCTCCCATTTTCCTATACAACTATTATCGTTTATTTGTGTTGATTTTTTATACTTTTTTGCCAAAAATAGAGCTGGTACCTTTTATTTTCCCATTTGAAGAGTATGTGTTTATATATTCTTCAGGAATTAAGCTTTTTATAGTTTCTTCTAAGATATCCATATTGTTTATTAGAAGAATCTGGTTTCTACTATTTATCTCTTCAATTTCCTTTAGTTTGTTTTTGAAAGGTTCAAGGTCTTTTGCTTCAAGTGTTGCAAGCCTTGATAGTAATTTTCTTTTTTTCTCATTTATTTCAAGGAGCTTATCGGCTGTATCGTTTGAGGAAATTCCTTTTTTCAAAAGAGTGTTTTCCTCCTTTACCAGATTCAAAAGAAGGTCAATCTCTTTTTCTATGTTCATTCCAGCTCTCCGTTTAAAAGCTTTTTAAGTTTTTCAAATTGCTCTGTTGTTCCTATTATAATTATAGTATCTCCTTTTAGAAGCATCGTTGTTGATACCGGGTTTAGAATAAATGATCCGTCAGCCCTTTTTATACCTATAACGATTACTCCGGTTTTTTGAGGTATCTGAACGTCTTTTAAAAGTTTTCCGTGAACTGGAGAATCTGGAGGAATTTTAACCTCTTCAAGTCTAAGGTCTATCTCTCCATGTCTTGTAACGATATCAAGGAAGCTTACAACGTTCGGCCTTATCGCCATTGATGCCATACGGATACCGCCTATTGTGTTTGGAGATATAACTTCATCAGCTCCTGCCATTTTAAGTTTTGGAATACTTGATTCTTCTGATGCTCTTGACACTATTTTTATTCTTGAATTTAAGTTTTTTGCAGAAAGCGTTATAAATAGGTTTTCAGAATCGTTTGATGTGGTGATTATAAGGTTTGATGCCGATTTTATTCCTGCTTTTAAAAGAGTTTCATCATCGGTTGCATCTCCTATCAAGTATCGCATATTGTGGAAGGTTTCTAAAGCTTTATCTATCTTCTCATGGTCTTTTTCAATAACAACAAAAGGAATTTTCTCTCTGTGCAGTTCCTGAATAGCGGCAAGACCTGTTCTTCCAAGTCCGCACACTATTGTATGGTTTTTCATCTGGGATATCATCTTCTCCAACCTCTTTAAAGCAAAATATTTTTTCAGATCTCCTTCAAATACCATATATGCTATTGTTGAAGCTCCGTAAGCGTAAACGCCGAAGGCAACAGTAATAATTATCATTGTAAATATACGTCCAGGTTTTGACAGTGGATGGATTTCTCCATAGCCTACCGTTGAAATGGTTATAATTACGTGCCAGAGGGAATCAAAGAAAGACCATTTTTCAATTAACATTGTGCCTACGGTTGCTACTAAAACGACACCTATAAGAAGTGATAAAATCCACGTAAACTTTTTTACAACAGTTTTCCGCAGGTATTCAAGTTCAGCCTGTTTACTCATAAGTTGTTTTCCTTAAGTTAAGTGATATCTTTTTGAAAGGAGATTATACCACTACAAATAGTGTGGAGTGTGGATGAAAAGATTTAGATTTTATTTTGTTGGAAAGATTCCAAGTAAGGCAAACTTCAAAAAGATTTCTCACAGGCGTGTTTACGGAGAGATGAAGCCTTTTATAATAAATAGTGCCGATGTTTTAGCCTCTCAGCGGGAGGCGATTTTTCAATTTCATATTCAAAAGCAAAAATACGGTATGGAGCTTTTTCCTATAGATAAACCTGTAAAAGTTTCATTTACTTTTTTGCTTTCAGGCAGAGTAAAGCAAAGAGATATAGATAATGCTGAAAAGTTTATAGGAGATGTTCTTGAAAAGGCCGAAGTTTTAAAGCGAGATTCTTTGATCTATGTAAAGGAGAAGGTGGAGAAAAGACTTGGGATAAAAAAATTTGAAGAGATAGTTATTATAGATATAGAAGTGCTGAAGGATTCGCTTGTTAAGGAGTTTGAGAAAGAGGTGGAGAATTTAGAAGAAGGGCTTGTTGAATTTTTAAAAGAGCTTCGTATAGAGGTGCCTTATGAAGGTTGAAGTTGATATTAAAGTTAAGCCTGAAGAGAATTTAGAGAAAAAACTTAAAGAAATAGGTCTTTTTGGTGATTTTAAAATTTTAAAAAAGTCTCTTGATGCAAGGAAAAGGCCCGAGTTTCATTACAGGTTACTTTTTGATTTACCTGAAAAGGCGGCTGACAGGTTGATTACAGAAGGGATAGCAAAACCTTATAAACCTATTGAAGAGCTGAAAATTCCGTCTGTTTCAAAACCTTTTAAAGTGGCTGTTGTGGGCAGTGGTCCTGCAGGATTGTTTGCTGCTTATGTTCTTGCGAAAGGAGGAGCAGATGTTACAGTTTTTGAAAGAGGGAGGATTGTTTCCCAGCGAGAGGAGGATGTTCAAAGATTCTGGATAAAGCGAGAACTTGATGAAAACTCAAATGTTCAGTTTGGAGAAGGTGGAGCTGGAACTTTTTCCGATGGAAAGCTTACTACCCGTGTGAAGGATAAAAAGAAGTATTTTGTATATAAACTTTTCGTGGAACATGGAGCTCCATCTGAGATTTTGTACCTTTCAAAACCACATATAGGGACAGATAAACTTCGGAAAATAATTCCATCTTTTAGAAAAACTCTTGAATCTATGGGGGTTAAATTTAAGTTTTCCTCTCTTGTATATGATATTGAGCCAGAAGAGAGAGTGAAACTTTTTTATGAAAATCTTCTTTTCCAGAAGGACTTTTCAGAAGAGTTTGATGAGGTGGTTCTTGCTATTGGAAATAGTGCAAGAGACACTTTTTCCATGCTTAAAAAGAGGGGATTTCATACTGTTGCTAAGCCGTTTGCTGTAGGAGTAAGAATTATTCATCCTCAGCGTCTTATAAATCGCATGCAGTATGGTAGATTTCATGAACATCCGGAACTTCCCCCTGCTGAGTATTCTATCACCGCAAAAATAAAGAATAGAGGAGTTTTCTCTTTCTGTATGTGCCCTGGCGGTGTTGTAATATGTTCATCTTCAGAAAGAGAAACTGTTGTTTCAAACGGGATGAGCAACTATGCACGGGAAGGAGTTATGGCAAATAGTGCTATAGTTGTTCAGATGTTCCCTGAAGACTTTGCCAATGACCCGTTTAAGGCAATTGAGTTTCAGAGAAGTCTTGAGAAAAAGGCTTTTGTGGCAGCAGGTGGGAATTATTCTATGCCGGCGCAAAATCTTATAGATTTTCTTAAGGGTAAAGAAACTTCCCTTCGGAAACTTCCAAAACATGGATTTATTCCGGAGATTTCATCTGTAAGACTTGATAAGCTTCTTCCGGGCTTTATAACCTGTGCTTTAAAGGGTGCTTTTAAATACTGGGAAAAGAGGTTGAAATTTTTTGTTTCTGAGGAAGCCACTCTTGTTGGAGTTGAAACAAGAACATCCTCTCCGATTAAGATGTTAAGAGAAAGGAATTTTTCTGCTGCTGGTTTTCCTAATGTTTATCCTGCAGGTGAAGGTGCTGGATATGCTGGCGGAATAACAAGTTCTGCAATTGATGGTATAAATGTTGCAATTTCTATTCTGGAGAAGTATGGCTGATGAGTTTTCCACCGAAAAAGGGAACCTATATTATTGTTTTTAATTACGGGAAAAGCAGGATGATAAAGGTTAAATCAGGAAAATTTTTTATTGAGAAAGGAAGATATTGTTATATCGGTTCGGCATTTGGGTCAGGAGGCATCTTTTCAAGGATTCAAAGGCATTTAAAAAAACGGAAGAAGAAACACTGGCATCTTGATTTTCTTTCTGTCTCGCCTTTCTTTAAAGCGGTTTCTGTTTATTGTTTTTTTAATTTAAAAATTGAGTGTGAGATAGCTGAAAAATTCTTAAAAGTGTTTTATCCTGTAGCAGGATTTGGTGCTTCAGATTGCTCTTGCATTTCTCATCTTTTCTTTATGGAAGATAAAAACTCCAGAGAAATTGATAGAATAGTTAAAGAATTCCAGTTTGAGAAATTTGATTTAAGGGGGTAGTTGTGGAGTTTAAAACTTTACTTGATAGCGTTATTGAAGGTCAACATCTTTCTTTTAAAGATACTCAGGGCCTTTTTAACAATATAATGGACGGGAAGCTGTCAGAAGCTCAAATAGCGGGAATACTTGTGGCGCTAAGGATGAAAGGAGAAACTGTTGATGAGATAGCGGCTGCGGCTTCTGTTATGAGAGCTAAAAGTAGAAAGGTTCCACTTTCAGATGATATGAGAAATAAAGTGGTTGATACCTGCGGAACGGGAGGGGACCTTAAAGGGACGTTTAATATTTCAACAACTGTTGCTTTTGTTCTTGCTGCAGGTGGTGTTCCTGTTGCAAAACACGGTAACAGGTCTGTTTCAAGTAAATGTGGAAGTGCTGATATTCTTGAAGCTCTTGGTGTTAAGATAGACCTTCCTCCAGAAGGTGTGGCAAAGTGCATAGAGGAAACCGGGTTTGGTTTTATGTTTGCTCCTGTTTTTCATCCTGCTATGGCAAATGTCGTAAAGCCAAGGAAAGATCTGGGAGTTAGAACAATATTTAATATTCTAGGTCCTTTAACAAACCCAGCCGGAGCTAAAAAACAGCTTATGGGTGTTTTTAACGGAGATTTGACAGAGAAACTTGCGAAAGTGCTTTCTGTTTTAGGCGTTGAAAGGGCTTGTGTCGTTCACGGTTTTGACGGGATGGATGAGATTACTATATGCGATAGAACAAAAATTACCGAGCTTTCAAACGGGAAGATTGAAAGTTATATAGTCGCACCGGAGGATTTTGGATTTAAAAGAGCCGATATTTCAGACATTAAAGCTTTTGATACTACCGGAGAAAACAAACTGCTTGTTGAGAAGATTTTAAAAGGGGAGGATGATTCTCCAAAAAGAGACATGGTAGCTCTTAACGCAGGATTTGGGTTTTACGTGGCAGGAGTTGTTCATTCACCTTTAGAGGGAGTTAAAAAAGCGCTTGATTTACTTGCTTCCGGTAAGCCTTATGAAATTCTGAAAAAGGTTTCACAGGTTAGTTACTTTTTATAAATGGGAGATTAGATGGCTTCAGGGATATTTGCACTTCTTGATGATGTGGCTACTTTACTTGATGACATATCAACGGCGGCTAAAATTGCTACAAAGAAAACAGCTGGTATTTTAGGTGATGATCTTGCGGTAAATGCAGAAAAATCTTCTAAGTTTGCTTCAGATAGAGAGATTCCTGTTCTTCTTGAGATAATAAAAGGTTCTTTTATTAATAAGGCTGTGATTCTTCCTGCTGTTTTTCTTTTAAATTTCTTTTTTCCGGTTGTTATAAGGATTCTGCTTCTAATTGGTGGAGCTTATCTTGCCTATGAGGCTTTTGAAAAGGTGTTTGAGTTTTTCTTTCATAAGGAGAGGAAAGAGAAGGTATCAATCTTTTCAAGGGAAGTGGAAGATAAAAAAATAAAAGAAGCACTTATAACAGATTTTATACTTTCTCTTGAAGTTATAATAATAGCCCTTAGTGCTGTTATTGATAAACCTTTAATAACACAGATAGTAGTTGTCACACTTATTTCACTCATTACTACTGTAGGAGTTTACGGACTTGTTCTGCTAATAGTAAGAATGGATGATTTTGGCCTGGTGCTTGTTTCTACAGATTCTAAAATTTTGAAAGCGGTAGGAAGGTTTTTAATTTTCCTTCTTCCAAAAGTTATAAAAGCTCTTGAAGTTATTGGAACTTTTGCTATGTTTACAGTGGCTGGTGGAATTTATAATCATGCTTTTCACATTACTGAAAGGTTGCTTATTCAAGTGCCTTTAATTGTGACAGAAATTCTCATAGGTTTTTGTCTGGGAGGTGTGATTTTTCTATCAATTTCTTCTGTTAAAAGACTGCTGGGCAAGTAGCTTTGAAGGAATTTCCTCAATAAATCTTATTCCTGTTTCTCTTAAACTTTCACGAAACGAGGTGTTAACATTTAGATTGTATTTACAAAATACCGATTTTAATTTTTTTGCAATTTCCTCTCCTTCAGGGTCAAAATCTGCAAGAAGTATCACTACTGATGGATTTACTTTATCTGCAATAAATTCAGAAAAGGTGTGAAAATTTCTCCCTTTAAGATCATAAACATTCATTATTCCAAACTTTTCAAGGGCTGTGCGGTCTCTTTTCCCTTCAACTACAATAATTGCTTTTTCTTTTCTGTTTATGAAGTTTTTCAGATCGATCAACCACGATTTTAACTTTTTTACTTTCTCTTTTTCCATTATCCCATCCTGCTTAACATGATTCCCATAATCATATTATATGTTGCTGGCATGAAACTTTGAATTGAGATTAAAACCGCAACAACCTTTAAGGGATATAATCCAAGGTAGTATGGAAGAACATAAGCCCACCATGCTCTTAAAAATGTAAAACAGGCGTTTCCAAGGAACATTGCACCAAGAATTTTTGTTATGGGATAATGTTTTGCTATCATAACCTTAATGAGCCCGTAGGCCACAGGAGGACTTATTGCTGCTGTTGCCACGTAAGTAGCGCATAAATTGTCAAGACCTATCCAATTAAGGACCGGATTCATTATCAGGAGCATCTTATCCATTATTCCGTGGATTATAAGGTAGATAACAAGTGTGAAAAGAGGAGTAAATTTCAGTATAAATTTTACACTTTCCTTTATGCCGATGATAAAACCTGTTTTAATTGTGTTAAACGTTAGTTCAACATTTACTTTTTCCGGAGTAATTTTTTCTTTTCTTAAATTTCTATAAAGTTTTTTGCCTATTATCATCACAGCTATAAATACAATAAAGTCAAACAGCAATCGCAACATTCCGTAATAAATGGCTAAAACTCCTATCAGGGGAATTAATACAGGGAAATAGTATCTGTAAAGAAAGGTTATTCTCATCGGAAAGTTTGTAGCTGCTATTGTAAGGTAAAGATCTATAGGTTTTATTTTTTTCTCTTTTAAAAGTTTTGAAGCGTGAATATGGGCAGCTCTTGGACTTACAAGATAGAGAATTGGTAGATGGGAAAGGAGAGGATGAATGCCAAATCTTGATAATTTTACCGTCTTTACTCCGAGCCAGTTTATAAACTTTGTCTGGGTGAATATTCCTGCTATAACATATCCGAATGTTATAGATGAGATAATCATAAAGTAAAGTTTGACAAAATCTATTTTCATGATTTCCTTTTTGTTTTAAAAGTTGATTTTATAAAGATAGGAACTTATCAAATGATAGAAAACTGTTTTAAGGTTTCTTTTTCTTTCTGAAAAGAATAAATTGTGTGGCAACAAAAAGATCGGAGGATAGAATGCTTATAGTTGCTCTTGATTTTCCTGATACTTTAACTGCTATGGAAACTGTTGATAGATTGAAAGGAAAAGTGAAAACTTTTAAGGTTGGTCTTGAGCTCTTCTTGAGGGGTGGATTTGAAATTGTTGAAAAAATCCACAATAGAGGTTGTGGAGTGTTCCTTGACCTTAAGTTTCATGATATTCCAAATACCGTTTGCGGTGCTGCAAAGGTTGCAATAGAAAATGAGGTTTTTATGTATAACGTTCATACACTTGGAGGATTTGATTTTTTGAAAAAGGTTGCAGATTTTAATAGAGAGTATGCCGAGCAGATGGGTGTAAGGCGTCCTCTTCTCATAGGTGTTACCATTCTTACGAGTATGGATGATGAAGATTTAAAAACTATCGGTATAGAGAGCGGTGTTAAAACTGTCGTGCTTAAGCTTGCTGAAAATGCTAAAAAAGCCGGTCTTGATGGGGTTGTCTGTTCTCCTGAAGAGATTGAAATGATAAAAAAGGAGTTTGGTGAAGGATTTATCACAGTAACTCCCGGTATTCGTCCTGATTGGGCAGCAAAAAATGACCAGAAAAGGGTAATGACACCGAAAGAGGCTAAAAAGGCAGGAGCTGATTTTATAGTTGTTGGAAGACCTATAACAAGAGCTGCGAATGTTGCAGAGGCTGCTGAGAGAGTTCTTAAAGAAATATCTTAGGTTATTTCTTAAAGTCTTTTAAGCTTAAACATTATTTTGTATCATTGGTTGCCATGATATGTAGAAAACTTCTTGGAAAGAAAAGATTTATAAACTATGTGCTTTACGCTGTGTGTGATGCTTTTGAAAGTGATTATATGTTTTGCGCAGCGGCTATAGCGTATTTTACCCTTGTTTCAATTATTCCTCTTTTTATAACTATGTTTTTTATAGAAATTCTTGTTTTTAACGTGGATATTCTTTCTATGCTTCCTAAAGAGCTTCTTAACTCTCCTTTGAAGCCGTTTTTTGAGAGAATCCAGCATGTTATTTTAAGCACCGGAATAGTAAGTGGAACTGCTATTCCTATAATGCTCTGGTTTGCCCGTGGAGTTTTTCTTGCTGTTGAGCGGTCTTTCACCTACATTCTTGGCAAATGTAATCCTGCTGGTTATATAGGGCGAAATATTCTTGTTATTTTGTTTATTTTTGTTCTGTGGATTTTGATGTTTGGGTTTTACTCGTTAAAGCTGTTTTTTGCTGTTGTTTTTCCCTCCAACTTTCTTGCAATGTTAATATCTTCTGTGGGACTTCTTGTTGTTATGTTTCTTATTCTCTTCTGTCTTTACTACTTCTTGCTTCCTGTAAAGTTTCACTGGAAAATGGTTTTTAAGGTGTCAGTTTTTGTGTTTATTATGCTGATTCTTTTTGAGAGAGGTTTTCTTTATTTTGTAGAGAACATTTCAAAGATTGATATTCTGTTTGGTTCTTTTGCTGCGGTTATAGTTTTTCTTCTCTGGATTTACTATTCTGCAATAATGGTTCTGATAGGCGCAGGTATTTTAAAGGCTAAAATGATAGTTGAAGGGAGTTATGGGGAAGGTTATGAGGGTAATAAGAACGGTTAAAGAGATGAAAGGTGTTGTAAGAGCTTTTAAAAGAGTGGGGAAAAGTATCGGCTTTGTTCCAACAATGGGTTATCTACACGAAGGGCATTTGAGTCTTGTTAGAGCGGCTAAGAAAGAAAATGATCTTGTTGTTATGAGTATATTTGTTAATCCTATTCAGTTTGCTCCAGGTGAGGATTTTGAGAGATATCCGAGGGATGAGAAGAGGGATTTTAACCTTGCAGAAAAGGAAGGTGTTGATATTGTTTTTGTGCCTTCGGTAAAAGAGATGTATCCCCGAAAAAATTTAACTTTTGTTGAAGTAGAAGAGATAACACAGTATCTTTGCGGTGGTAAAAGACCTGGGCATTTTAAAGGTGTGACAACTGTGGTTACAAAACTTTTTAATATAGTAATGCCTGACAGGGCTTATTTCGGAAAAAAGGATTTTCAGCAGTTTAAAGTTATAAAAAGAATGGTAGAAGACCTTAACATGGATGTAGAGGTTGTGGGTTGCCCCATTGTAAGGGAAAAGGACGGTCTTGCTTTGAGTTCCAGAAACATTTATCTAACAGAGAAGGAAAGAGAATCAGCCCTTGCTCTTTATAAAAGTTTACTTCTTGCCAGGAAGCTAATAGAGGAAGGAGAAACATCTGCAGAGAGGATAAAAGAGAAGATGAAAGAATTTATCCTTTCTTTTCCACATGTTAAAAATGTGGACTATGTTGAAATTGTTGACCAGGATAGTTTTAAAAGTGTAGAATATGTAAAGGAAAGGGATTTAATAGCTCTTGCTGTCTTTGTTGGAGATGCAAGGCTTATAGATAACTGGGTAGTGGGGGAAGAGTTATGATATATGAAATTACTCTTAGAACATCAAAGCGTTCGCAGTTTATAGACATATCCCGTGAGGTTCAGGGGATTGTTTCCCGTAGCGGTGTGGAGGAGGGAATATGTGTTGTGTATGTTCCCCATACTACAGCTGGTATAACAATAAATGAAAATGCTGATCCAACAGTCAGGAAAGATATTGTTAGTTATCTTGAAAAGTATGTTCCGTGGAAGGAAGCTTACTTTGAACATATAGAGGGAAATTCGGCAGCACACATCAAGTCTTCTCTTATAGGTTGTAATATAACGGTGATAGTTAAAGATGGTAGGTTACTTTTAGGGCAGTGGCAGGGAATTTATTTTTGTGAATTTGATGGTCCGAGAAACAGAAGGGTTATTGTTAAGGTATTAGAAGGATAATATCTTAAAAGTGTTTGAAAATTCTCATTTGTTTCTAAAAGGTATTGAGATTCTTCGGCTGCAAAGCAGCCTCAGAATGACGAAGAGAGTCATCCTGAGGGCAAAGCCCGAAGGATCTCTTAAAGTTCATAGCCATTTTTCAAACAGCCTCGATAATATTTTTCATATTTGGAAATAAATAGGCTAAAATTTTTGGTGAAGATTACGATAATAAATAGTGAATGGCTTAATCGAATTGGTAGGAGATGGGAAAATGAAAATAGAAAGATTTCAACAAAATTTTGTGGATATATCTGATGTTAAGCAGAAGCAGCTGAGAAATAGAGAAAGGAATGGTAAGCTTAAGGGAAATACTGTTCAGGAAAGTGTTTCTCTTTCTTCTGAAGGGGTTAATGTAGAACTGCAAATAAAAGAGCAGGTTGCTCTTAAAAAAGTTGATTCTGAAAAAGTTGACCAGATAAAGCAAGCTATTGCTTCTGGGGATTATAGTGTTGATGTTCATAAGATTTCTGATTCTATAATTAAAGAAATTCTTGGTCTATAATTTCAATTATGTGAAACGAAACAAGCGATGCCAGCTCAAGACATGTGTCTTGGGCTGGTTTCTCTATTTTAATTAGAAACTTTTCAACTTCTTCTTTTAAAAACTCAATATCGCTATTTTTAAGCCCTTGATTAATTATGTTGTTTAATTCTTTAGTATAATCTTCTTTGTTCATTCTGTTTCTCCATGGAGGATTTATGGTTAATATAAGGAGAAGACTTATAATCAGTATTGCTGCTATGTCTATTATTTCAGGTATAGCAGCTCCCATTACTATACACCATTTTTTTCTTGAAGGCTATCCTGTAACCCTTCCGGAATTTGTTATGTCTCTTACCTCTAACTTTTTACTTGGCTGGTTCATATATTACGTTATAGTAAGCGGAAATCTTAAAGAATATTTTGACACTTTAACCAATATTTTTAAGAAGATAAGGCATATTCTTGAAGGTTCAAAATCCCATTCCATAGAAGAAATTAAAGATCTTAAGATTGAAGCGGAAAAGGGTGATTTTATTTATAAAGTGTCAAAAGAGATTAATCACTTTATAGAAAAGCTATACTATAATGAACTTCTTGACCGGTATCAGAGAGAAGTAGGAAAACTTTTTGTCACACTTTCAACTCCTCAAGTGCTTGCAGAGTCTTTTTATAAATTTCTTCTTGAAAAGTTTGGAATGGTTGGAATGGCTGTTTTTGTAAAAGAAAATGATGGGACTGTGTCAAATGTTGCCTGTTTTAATTTCAATCGTTGTGAGTTATCCGATTTTGTTAAAGCCTGCTTTGATTTTAAGGATTTAAAACTTCTCTCCACTTCAGGTATTGATTTGAAGTTGGTGGATAATGTAAAAGTAAAAGAAATTCTTGTTATTCCTTTTGTTAACATAGATTTTGCTGCTGTTCTTATTCTTGCAAAGCCTGATAAGTTTACAGGTTTTGAACTTAGGTTTTTGAGACGAATAAGAGATTTGATGTCTCTTGGTTTGACCAATGCAAGGAATTACAGCAGGCTTCAGGAAGAATCGTATCTTGACCCTTTAACAAAGCTATATAATCGAAGATTTGGAATGAAAAGGTTTCAGGAGATACTATCTCTTGCATCAAGAGAGGAAAAACCTGTTGTTGTTGCAATGATGGATATAGATAACTTTAAAAGAATAAATGATACCTATGGTCATTTAGCAGGAGATTATGTACTCAGAAATCTTGCGGCTATTGTTAAATCACATATAAGGGATGTTGATCTTGTTGTCAGATATGGTGGTGAAGAGATATTACTGGTTCTTTTTAATACAGATGAAGATGCTGGTTATAAAGTTCTTGAAAGAATAAGGAAAAATATAGAAGAGTTCACTTTTGAATTTGAAGGACAGGAAATACCGGTTACAGTGAGTATCGGTTGTTATCCGATTTTACCTGATGAGCTTAAGTCTGGTAGTTTCTCCATAGAAACATTTATAGAGAAAGCTGACGAGGCACTTTATAAAGCAAAGAAAACAGGAAAAAATAAGGTTGTTTGTTATTCTGATTCTTATTAAATGATTGCTTAATGAAATTGGACTGTGGTATATTTTATGGGGATTTATAAATAATCTTGGAGGCGGTAATGAGGAAAATGGTCTTTATATTTGTTATTTTTACTTCTTTTATTTTTGGCTGTGCTTCCAACCAGGGTAGTATAAATTATTTTGTTAAACCTAAAAGTGCTTCAAAAATAACCAGAGTTGCAGTTCTTCCTTTTATGAATCTTACAACAGACAAGTTTGCAGGAGAAAGGGCAAGAGATTTTGTTATAACCGCTCTACTTGAAAAGGGAATTGATGTTGTTCCGAAAGGTGCTGTTGATAGAGAGGTGAAAAGGCTTGGAGTTCCCTCAGGTTTCTTTTTTGACGTAAACGATTTAAGAGTGCTTGCCGATGTTCTTAAGGTGAATGGTTTTGTACAGGGGTCTGTTGATGAGTATAAAATAGAGAGAAGAGGAACATACGCATATCCGGTTGTTGCTGTAACTTTGAAAGTCCTTGATACAAATGGAAACGTTGTGTGGCAGGCATCAGGAGTAAAGAGCTACTACAGCACTGTTGGAAGGTTGTTTGGCCTTAAAAGTAAGGATCCTGTTGTAGCGCTTAAAGATTTTGTATATGAGTTACTTGAAACATTTAATGTAAAGGCTGTTAAAAACAGAAAGATTCTAAGGAATCCAACTTTATCTAATGCTACTACTGTGGAAAAATGAGGGTTTTGAAAAGATTTTTAACAGTATTAACTGTATTAATGGTTTTCTGTGTGAAATCTACTTTTGCACAGATCGCAGTTTTTCCAATAAGGGATTTGACTGTTTATCCTCCCGGGATAGATCTTGATTTGACCGATAGGATAGTTAATGCCCTTAAAAAGAGGGGAGTTGATGTAGTTGATCAGAAAGATCTTTACAGGAAACTTTCGGAAAAAGGGTTGTTTGCAACGGGAGTTATGGATATTCCTAAAGTTGCTGCTGCTTATGAGCTGAAGGTAGCAACAATTTTGTGGGGAACAAAACTTGAAGTTGATAAGAAGAAACACCTTTACGGTGTTGTTGTTTTTGCTACATCTGTTCCTGAAGGGAAAACGTTCTGGAGTCGGGTTTTTTATTATCAGCCGGAAGAACATCTTCTTGATATAGGTAATAATCTTTCAGAAAATAGAATAAAGGAACTTATCGTAAATAGAATTGCGGCTGTTTTCCCTGAAAGAATGACAGCTTCAAAAAAAGCGTTTTCAAAGTTTCATATAGAGCATTTTTCTATTTCTCCAAGATATGTTAAAAGTGGAGAGCCGGTGTCTATTCTTCTAAAGTCCACCAAAGGTTTTAAAAAAGATGAAATTGTTGTTCATATAGATGGAGATAGTGTAGTTTTAAGGAGAGTAGATGGGGATTATGAGGGTATATATGTACCCCGCTTAAGAGAGGGAAAATATCCTGTGTATATAAACGTAAACGGGAAGAAGCTTTTTCTTGATGAATTAACAATAGATAATACTCCACCGGGTGTTTATCTTGAATTAAAGGGATTAAAAAGACTTGGAAAAATAGATTTTCTTCCCGGAAAACTTTTTATAACTGCAGGATTGAAGAGGCCGGATAGTGTATTACACTGGAATCTTGTTATTTTAAATGAGGATGGAGATGTTATTTTTAAAAAATTTGGCTATGGCGCACCTATAATTTCCTTTAATTGGGATCCTGTTAGAAATAACTTACCTGAAGGGATTTATGAGATAAAGTTTACAGTTACAGATGCTGCTGGCAATAAGGCGGTACTTAAAAAAAGGTTTTATTTCTTTCATGAAATTCCTGTTCCAGAGGTAAAGGTTTACAGGGATAAAGATGGAAATATTGTTCTTTCCATAGGAAAAATAAATATTCCTACAGGTATAAAAAAGATAAAAGTTACTGTTTACTCTCCTAAAGGGTATCCTCTTGGCAAAGCAGAACTTGAGTCGTTACCTGCAGAGATAACTTTCAAGGCAAAGTATAACAGTTTGAAGGTGAGGCTTTATATAGAGGATAAACTCGGCAATAAGCTTGAGAAGGATTTTAATCCTCAGATTAAATCTTATAAAGAGATAATGGAAGAAAGAGGTTGGGTTGAGGAGTTTTAAGTTTTTGATATTGGTGTTTTTAGTCGTTTTTGTTTCCGGATGTGCTTCTTTAAACCGTAAAGAAGCACAAACTGGCTATGTGAAAGTTTTTACAAAAGAGCCGATTAGACCGTGCAAAGTTGCTATTTTACCGTTTAAAAATGAGATAGAAAATGATGAGAATGCCGGAGAGAAAGTTGCCACTATTCTCTACTCTGGGTTTGTTTCTACCGGCGTTGATGTTGTTCTTCCTGGAGAAGTTAGGAAGCTGATGATAGGAAGGCATTTCTTTACATATCAGAATATTCCAGATACACTTCTACTTTTCCTGCGTAATAATATGAGTGTTGGACTTGTTGTTACAGGGAGAGTAATAGAATATAAACCTTATGGGGGAGGAAGCCGGTATCCTGAGATAAGGGTCTGGATAGAGGGAATAAGTACAAAAACTGGAAGAAGAGTTTTTACAGCCTACATAACTCGTCGGGGGGATGATTACAGGAAAATACTTGAATTTGGAGTTGTTAAAAGTATTGCGGAGCTTACATTTAGAGGAACCGATGAACTTATTAAAAAACTTCAGGAGGCCGGCATTAAATGTATAAAAGAATAGTCGTGCTTATGACAGGAATTTTTATTCTCTTTTCTTCTTTTTCTTACGGGAAGGTTTCTTCAAATGATTGGCTTGTAAAAATAGGAAATAAAACTTATACAGTTAAGGATTTTCAAAATTGGTGGGATAACTGGAAAGTTGATGGTTCAAAGTTTCCAGAAACTCCAACACCTTTTATAGATTGGATGCTTCTTTTTGAAAATGGAACAGAACTTGGTCTCTATAAGTATCCTTCTTACCAGCAGAAGATAAGACAATTTGTCAAGGTACGCTCATTGCTTCTACTTCAAGGTGATACTCTTTCAGAAGCAAAGAATGTAACAGATAAAGAGGTGGAGGAATTTTACAAGAAAGAGTATTTGCCACTGGAGAAGTTTCACATTTTCTACTTTAACGATAGAAAGACCGCTGAAAAAGCAAAAAAGCTTATAGATCAGGGTGTTGCTGATGGAAAAGTTCTGGCAGAAAGGTTAGGTATCAAAAATACGGATAATTTTGAAAGATTTACTAAATATATGCGTCCATTTGATATCAAGGATATGAAGCAAAGAGGGATGCTTTTCTCGGCAAATAAAGGGGATGTTGTGGGACCTTTAAAGGATAAAGATAAGTGGCTTATAGTTATAGTGGTTGATAAGACTTTTAATGATAACCGTAAGAAAGATTTTCTCAAAGCTGCAAAGGAAAAACTTATAAAAATACGGGAAGCACAGGCAACACAGCAACTTCTTGATGAGCTTAAGAAAAAATATAAGGTTAAAATATATAAGGATGTTCTGGATAAAATCACGTCAGAGAATGTCCCTGAAGATATTAAAAATAAAGTTGTGCTTGAAGTTGGAAATTATGCCCTGACAGCCGGAGGTTTTGGGAAGTTTTTGAAGAAAGAGGTTGAGTGGCAGAAACATTCAAGATTTGGTAAAGTTGATATTAATGTGGCAAAGAAAAGAGTTGTTGACTCAATAATAAATCAAACTCTTGTTGGGATTGAAGCTATAAACAGACATTATGAGAGAAGAGAACCTTTAAAGTCTATGTATGAGTTTTACTGTCAGAATAGAATTATAAGGGAACTTGAGGATAGAATTATTAAGCCTCAGGTGAAAGTAACCGATAAAGATATAAAAAGGTATTATGAGCTTAATAAGGAAAAATACAGATTGCCAGATAAGGTTAAATTCAGATTTTTGCAGACTTCAGATAAGAAACTTATTGAAAAACTTTATGAGAAAGTTAAGAAAGGTGCAGATTTTAAGAAAATGACCATTGATATAATGGGTTATGATAACGTTGTTACTGTTCCTTATAACAAGTTGTTGCCGGAAACAAAAAAGGTGGTTGACAATTTAGAGTCCGGGGAGGTTTCTGCCCCTATTAAAATAAAAGATACATATTTCCTTCTCCAACTTCTTGAGAAGCATAGAGGGGAGTATAAGCCTTTAGCAGAAGTGAGAGAATCCATTGAGAAAGTTGTATGGGAAGAGAAATTTAAAAGAGCTAAAGAAGATTACGTTAAGAAGCTTTATATGAATCTTCTTATGAATGGAAAAGAGATTAAAGTTAACTGGGATGTGTGGAATGAGATAGTTAACAGATACAAAAATAGAACCGAGTTTAACGGAAAATATGCATTTTATCTTTTTCTGATTTCTTTAATGGGCTTATTTATAATTGGATATATTAAAGGAAGGGAGAAACAGAATGAGAGTTAATTTTTTACTATCCACTTCTTTGTTTTTACTCTTTACAGGGATCTCCTATGCTGTTCCAGGAGGCGGTTTTAAAAGAGTTGTTTCAAAGAATGCTACAGATACGTTTAATCCGCAGGAAATAAAAGAGGAATTAACTTTTGAGTATATCCATATTCATGCTTTCGGTGATGGAAAGAACTCCTGTTTGTACTGCCATAAAACAGATTCACCTTCAAAAAAAGATGTTAAAAGGGTTTCAGGTGAGCTTGTCTGTTATGAGTGTCACAGAGAAGTGTATGAAAGGATAGATTCTCACCTTTATCATCATAAAAATATTAGGAACTGTGTGATGTGTCATGATCCCCATCAGAGTGATAATATAGCTATGCTTAAAGGGGATGGTATTACTGTTTGTATGAGATGTCATGCTACAAATAAAGCCGGCTACTGTGTACATCCGCAGGGTGAAAAACATCTTGACCCGAGGAATGGACAACCTGTTACCTGCATCTCCTGCCATTTCACTATGGGGACAGATTACAAGTATCTTTTAAAGAAAAATGGGGAGTCAGCGCTGTGCTATCAGTGTCATTCTCCAAAAAGGTATAAGTGATGGAGGCATTGATTATGAAGAGATTGTTAACTTTTATATTTGTTCTTTTTTTTGCTTTACCCGTGAGGGCTGAGAATTTTAACTTTAAGTGGTATATGAGTTTAAAGAAAGATAAAAGAGAAAACTTTATGCGACAACCTGTTTTTATCACATTTTCTAACGATGGGAAAAAAGCCTATGTTGTAGATGCGAAAGGGAAGCTCTTTTCTTATACGGCAGATTATGGAACTCCTGGTGCTGCATTTTTTGCTGCTAATGTCCTTGATAAGCCGATCGCTCTGGCAAAGATAGCATCCTCAGAAATAGCAGTGATTAATAGAGGCAGGAAAGAGTTAACCACTATAAATCTTAAAACCCGAAAGATAAGGAGAGTGAAGCTTCCGTTTATTCCCGGAGTTTTTTACTTTAAGAATGGTAATTACTATATTCTTGATATGACTGCAGGAGATATAGCGGTTTTTGATAAAGATTTTAATCCTGTAAGAACCTATTTTCACGGAAAAAGGGACGGTTTTATAGATTTTAAGATAAAAAGGAATAAACTTTATGCTCTTTCTCCTATCTCAAAGGAAGTAGTTGTTTTTTCTGTTCCTTCAGGAGATGTTGAAAAAGTGATAAAACTTGACAGCGGAATGGAAAAGTTGCTTTTGCCAGTTTCTCTTGATTTGGATAAAGATGGTTATATTTATGTATGTGATAAAGTGGCAGGTAATATTAAAGTTTTTTACAAAGAGGGTGGATTTAAAACTGCTATTTTGAGTAAAGGACAGAAGAAAGGAGAACTTTACTATCCAAACTACATAGCTTTTGATAAATATGGTAAATTATGGGTAGTAGAAGAGGGAAACGGTAGAGTTGAAGTGTTTGATAGGGAAAGTGAAGATGGTAAGAGCAAAAAATAAGATTATTTTAGGTATAGGGTTGGTTTTTTCAGGAGTTTTAAATGCTTTTGCAGTTTCCGGTCCGTGTGTTAACTGTCATACCATGCACAATATGCAAAATGGTGTTCCTGTAAATGCTAACGGAACTCATCCTTTTCTGCTGAATACAGATTGTATAGGTTGTCATACAGGCACAAATACAGGAACAAATCCAACGCCGTACGTATTTTCAACAACTCCGCCTGTTTATAATGAAACGGGAACAGAGCCTGACACAAACACACTGGCCGGTGGGAATTTTTACTGGGTTAAGTTCGGGACAACTGCTTCAAATACTGCAGCTGATGAGTGTGGACACAATGTTGAAGGATTGACAAATCCGGATACCATTCTTTTAACGCCGCCGGGTTTTGATGGAACATTTTCAAACGCTGCAGGGGAAACAGTTGGTGGAGGGAGCTGGCCTGCCGGTCAGCAGGTTACCTGTGCCGGGCTCTACGGTTGTCACGGACACCACAGAGCAGGAGATGACAACTATAAGGGAATATACGGTGCTCACCACGGTAATAAAGGGAATGACAGTACTACAGCTTTAACAACGGCAGATACCGTAGGAAACAGCTACCGTTTTCTTCTTGGAATTTACGGAATAGAAGACAGCGACTGGGAATTCAGGCCTACCCAAACAGAGCATAATCAATACTACGGTCAGGTTAGAGATTCAACAACTTTACTTGAGCCTTCAACTGCCGATAAGCATACTATCTCATACCTTTGTGCCGAATGTCACGGTTTTTACCATTCAGGTTCTGGACAGGTTTCTTCCAGTAATTACGGTGTTTCTCCCTGGTTGAGGCATCCCACCGACTTTGATATGACAGATGCTGTTGGTTCTGAATATCAGTATTATAACGGTGCGACAGACCCCACGAACGCTCCTTACAGCGTAGTAGCTCCTCTTGCTTCAAACGATTTAACTAAAGGGGTTCTTTCAACCGTTGATGTTTCTCAGGGCGGTATTGCAGGAACAGCGATTGTAACATGTATTTCCTGTCACAGAGCACACGGAACTCCTTACGCTGATATTTTAAGATGGGATTTTAAAAACTGGCCCGGAAATAGTAAAAAGAGCGGGTGTAATGTGTGCCACACCCAGAAGGATTGATTGTCGGTTTTGTTTGGAGGACCTTTATGAGACTTGAAATATTGTTTTTAATTTTAATCTTTTCAGGTACATCTTATGCTGGTTCCTATTTACAATCTGCCCACGGCAACGCCACCTACGGAGTAAACAGAAACTCAATGTCAGGATACTCAACAGGAAACTGCGACCACTGCCACGAAATGCATGCAAGCCAAAACGGAATAGAGCCAACACCCCAGAACGGCTCTCCATCCCCATTTGCCCTATTTGCACCAAACTTCAACACTGCAAAAACAGTTAATCCATACACTCTATCAGACAACTACTGCTTCTACTGCCACTCAACAACAACAGACGGTTCTGTTCAAGTAGGAGGAATAGACAACAAAAACTTCAGCGCCACATTTGGAGGTTACACCACCCCAAGTGCAACAAGCATATATCAAATGTTCAACCAGGCATCCTACCACAACCTTTACGACCTTCACCAGTTTGCCCTTGGAAATGCAGGAAGCACAACACTTCCATTTAACACATTTTACAAACAACAATCAAACCCCTGTGATACCTGCCACAACCCCCACATAGTAAGAGCAAACAAAAGAAATGTATCAGACCCGACATACACACCACTTTCAAAACCATCGGACCACAATAACCTCTGGGGAGACGATGCAAACGAAACCCTTGCAGCCCTTACAAATGCCTACCAGCCGCCTTACTACTACGGTTCAACCACAACATTTGAACCTGACGGAGCTGCCGATACCCCATCAAATCAGGCAGCAAAGATGCCCGACTACATAACCTACTGTACAGACTGCCACAACACGGTAAATAAGATTTACAGCACTACTCTTGGAAGGGAGCTTTATGAGATAGATTGGTTTTCAAACAGTGGAGATAAGCACGGATTCAGGGTTGCGGACTCAGATGTAGGGGTAGGTGATACAAACACAGCTTCTTTAAAACCTCCTTACGATGGCAGTCCGATAGCCAATGCAAACGGAGCAGGATTTGTTTTATCCTGTATGGACTGTCATGAGGCTCACGGTTCTCAGAATCTTTATCTTATAAGAGAAGAGATAAACGGGAAAGAGCTTGGTGATGGTGTTCAGCTTTATGATGGGAATCCTGTAATAACCACTGACAATGAGATATACAAAGCCTGTGCTAACTGTCATTTACATGATTCTGGGGATGCTGCTTCGTGGCGAGATATTCATCATACTATGCCAGATGCACCGTATCAGGGAGACTGCTACTGGAGATGTAGCTGGTGTCACGGGACTATAGGATACGGTGATAACTGTTTCCTCTGCCATTTCCACGGAAGTGATGATAGTGCTATTTTAAATACAGGAAAACCTGAATGTTATACTGAAAGAAGGACTTTTTGAAAAGAGGGTGAGATGATAAGATTTCATGTTTTAGTATTGTTTTTCTCTTTTTTTTATGTTTCCCAATCTTTTGCAGCTAAGGTGGTGTTTTACCTTAATTTTGAAGGGGAAACTCATCACCATCACGAGCACTCTCATAAAGGGAGCGGTTTTAAAGTTGAAACTGTCGGAATCGGGAATAAAACCATCTCTTTAAAAAGATCATTTGCACCAGAAGAGACAAAAAAGCAGTTTTTTATAGGTATAGTAGATGTTCCAGCTGGTGCTTATGGTAGTATCAGTTTAAACGGTAAATCTTATACTCTTTCGCCTTCTCTCTCTTTAAAAGATAACAGCGTAAAAGCCGTTTTTATTAAGATGAAAGATGAAAATGTTCAGGTTTTCCCTCAAAATATTCTCTCTGTTTCAAAAAAGCAGTTTTTTTCTATCCCTTCTCTTGATGCCCTTGGTGTTATAGATGAGGATAGCGGTTTTATCGTAGGGTTCATTGGATTTCCTCATTCTCCCTATGGCCTTACTGTTTTAGATGGAAAAATTTACACAGGGTTTGAAAATGGCCAGATAGCTGAAGTTAATACTGAAAATGGTTTTTGGTCAGGTGCTGTTTCTATAGCGGATGTTTCTTTAGAAAACAGGTTTTTATCTTCAGATAGAAAGATTTACATCCCTGAGAAAGGGCAAAATACCATTTGTTATTTCTGTCCTGAGACTGGGGCAAGGTTTGTCGTTTCAACAGATGGAAGGATTAAAGATGCTTTTTACATAAAGAAAACTGGTTATCTTCTTGTTGCCACAGAGAATCCTTCAAGTGTATATCTTTTAAGTGGTGGAAGTGGAAAAATTATTTCTACGGTTTCTTTCCCGGGGGATATTGTTTCTGTAACAGGTGATGATAGGTTTGTTTATGCTGCAGATAAGGAAGGGAAAGCTATTTATAGATATAGCTTTAACCAGAAGAGTATTGAGAGTTTTCCAGTGTTTGAATCTCCGTTAATTGTAAGAAGTTTTGAAGATTTTCTCTTTCTTGCTTCAAAAAGTAATTTGGTTGTTTTGAACAAAGCAACCGTTTCACCTTATGTTGTTTTTAACATTAGAGATGTTAAGGAGATGAGTTTATCTTCTGATGGTAGAAAAGTTTTTGTTTTCACAGGTAAAAACACTTATTACGTTATAAATCTTGATTCTCTGTATGTTGAAGCTTCAGGTGATACACCGGGTTTAGTTTTCCAGGCAGATTGATAATGAAAGGGGATTTGAAAGTGAAAGAAAGAGTGTGTGAATTTCTTGATGGTTGTCTTTTTCCTATTTTTATTAATGATGATGAGGTGTGGGAAAAGATAGAAACAATGTTTTGTAAAAGTGATTACAAGAGATGTCGAAGATATGTAAGAAGGAAGCAGGGATATGTTGTGCCAGTTGATCTTTGGCCTATGGATAATGAAACGATTTCAGAGCTTGTATATCAATTAAAGTTCTCTTTAAAAAACGCTGTTGACAAAAATAGAAAGACTTTTGCAGAGTTTAAAAATTCCTTCTATTATTTGAGTTTGCAGAATAAGATTGATGAGCTTATAAAAGCTGATGATATTGATGAGAAACATAAGAAATTTCTTGAAAGGTTTTTGTCTGAGTTTTACAGTTCTCTTTTTATTAAAGATTTTGATGAAGCTTTCTTTGTAAAGATGGCCCACTTTTATGTTAAATCAGGTATAAGTTCTTCTATTTTTGATCCGGTTTATCTTGTTTTTTCTTCTGAGCTTTTTGAAAAATTTTATAAATGGTCGCTTGAAACTATAAACGATATTGATGAGAGAATATTTCTTCTTTCTGTTGTTGTTAAATATTCAAATTTTGCCTATTCTTTTCTGAAAAAGAATGCGACTATGATTCAAAATCTTGATCTATGTTTTGATGCATTTTTAAAGCTTAAAGAAAAGGAAAAACAAGCTTTTGTTGATGCTTTAACAGGGGTGTATAACAGAAATTATCTTGAGCTTTTAAGTTCAAAGCTCAGAAAAGATTACAACTATGTTATTTTCATAGATCTTGATGATTTTAAACTTGTAAACGATAATTTTGGACATGATGTAGGTGATGAAGTGTTAAAAAAAGTCGGGGAAATTCTACAAAGCTGCTTGCGAAATGGTGATATAGCTGTTAGGTATGGTGGAGATGAGTTTCTTGTTGTTTTAAATGTCCCAGATGGAAGCATCGCTTTAAAAGTTGCAGAAAGGATAGAGAGAAAAATTAAAGATATAAGCATTTTAACGGAGAAAGGCAAAGTTAGTGTTTCTGCATCTATAGGTGTATCAAAAGTTTGCTGTGCTGTGCCTTTTATTGAAAATATTAAAGAAGCCGATAAAGCGCTTTATAAAGCAAAAGAGCAGGGTAAAGGAAAGATTTTTATGGTTTGTTAGTGTTATTTCAGAATAATTTTCCGTCCTTTTTTGTCTATTTTACCGCTTTTTCTAAGGCGGGATACTGCTCTTGATACTGTTTCAACAGTTAATCCCAGCTCCATTGCTACAAAACTTGTTTTAAATTCAACTTCTCCTTTAGAGTTGCTATTCTCTTTTATGTATTCGTAAACTTTTGAAACAGCATCTTTCAGCGTCAGTTTCTCCACAAGATTTACAAGGTAAAACAATCTTTCAGAAAGTATTCCAAGCATTTTTAGTGCTGTTTCTGGATTATGTTTTATGATATTAATCAGCGTTGTTTTTTCAAGCAGTAAAAGAGTAGAATTTTCAAGAGCTATAGCGTTTGCAGGATAATTTTCTCCTTTAAAAGTTCCAGCTTCTCCCAGCATTGATACTGGTGTAAAAATTCTAAGGGTTTGTTCCTTTCCACTTAAGGATTTATACAGCTTAACTTTCCCTTCTATTAAAATAAAAACACCCTTTGCTTTTTCGTAAGAGGAGAAAATAAGTTCACCTTTGCTGTAGTGTTTTTCTATCAATGAATATTCTATTTCCCTAATTGTTTTTTCTGGTAAACTGGAAAAAAGAGGAATTGTCTTTAATATGTTATAAATAGACAAACTTTCCTCCTTCTGTTTTCTACTTTAATTTATCAAGGAACATGGTTTTTTCAACTGTGTTTTATCTCTTCTATTTTATGTTTTAGCCACTCCAAAGGTGTGTAAAATATCATTCTTGGTCCGCTGTATTTCATTACCAGCCTTATTTTTTCTCTCATTTCAGGTGAATAGCAATGGATGGGACATTTTTTACAGGAAGGTTTGTTGTCTTTAAAGGGACAAAGGTCAAGCCTTGTAAACGAATAGTTTAAAAGAGTTTTACACTCTTCACAAAGCTGATGGTAGGTTTTATGTTTTCCTTTACAGTATATTTCAATCATTTTTCTTATAACTTTCTTTTCCTTCTCTATACTCATGGATCCTTCCCGCTCATAGATAAATAGAAGGCGGGGAATCCCCGCCTGAAGGAATATGGAAGAGGAGGAGTTAACTCCCGGTATTATATACCGAGAGCTTCTCTTTTCTTTAGAATGTGGGCTTCTATTCCATCTGCCACGGCTACAGGGTCATCTCCTATTGCTATTTTTCCACCTGTAAGTGCTTCAACATCTTCAAGGAGAAGTTTCACAACCTTATCAGAGCCTGTTACTGGTGGAGTTGGGGAAACATGAGTGTAAAGACCCATAGCAACGGCAGAGAATCCATCTATTACAGCCTTCTGTTCCATATATTCTGGTGCTGTAACAGCTACAGGAAGGTCTGCTGTATCTACTCCGAGAGCGTTTGCTATGGCAACAACAGTCATTACGATTCTTCCTGTATCTGTACATGTTCCAAACGATAGTACTGGTGGAATACCGAGTGCTTTACATACGCCTTTTAGCTTTTCTCCTGCATACTTTTCGGCTGCTTCAAGGGTCTCAAGACCGGCCATCTGTAATCCTCCATTTCCACAACCGGCACCTATCACAAGAATGTCCCTTTTTATAAGTTCTTTTGCAAGTTCAACGGTGAGCTTGTCCTGTGGGCCGTTTCCAAGGCTTGAACAGTTAACAAGGGCAACAACACCCTTTATATCTCCTGACTTTATGACCTCAAGTAGCGGAGTAAGACTTCCGCCTAAAGCGTTTATTATTGCTTCTGCTGAGAATCCTACGATCGCTTTTTGTCTGTAGGAAGTAAGGTTTTCTGGCTTAACAGAAGCTTTTCTCTCTTTAAAGTTTTCAATGGCAAGTTTGATAATTTTTTCTGCTACTTCCTTTTCATTTCCTGGTTTATACTCTATTCTTTCTGAGCCTGGAACACCTATTATGTTTGTTACAGCTACAAGTTTAAATTTATATTTGTCTGCATATTCTTTAAGGTTTGCAAGGGAACAGTTCATATCCATAGCAAATACATCAACCGCTCCAGAAGAGAGAAAATATTCAATTCCTATCCAGTTTGATGTTAGGCCTGCAAATGTTTCTGATAGATTGTTTCTTGCAAGAAGTTCCTGTCCTGTTTCAATAGAACCTACAACTCTTATTCCTTTGGCTCCAGCTTCTTTTGCCATCTGCTGAAACTTTTCATCTTTTGCAAGTTCTATAAGTGCCTGTCCCACGAAAGGCTCGTGGCCGTTTGGAAGTATGTTTACGTAGTCCGGGTCAAGAACGCCAAGATCAACTTCACCTTCATGAGGTGATGGAGTGCCGTATAGAGCATCCTGCATGAGTTCAAGGGGAACAAGAGAACCAAATACTGATGCCACTCCGTTTCTTAATGCTGCAAGGGCAAGAGTAATGTAGTCTCCGTCAATGTTTGTCATTCCTCTTGTTACAGAGTCAACGAGCTCCTGATAAGGTCCTTTTGGGAAGATGCCAAGTTTTCTGAAAACCTCTTTTCTTGATTCAGGTGCAAGTTTTTCAACAAGTGTTGATTCTCTGTTTTCAGCAAGTAGCTGGAGATATTTTTCAGCTACCGCTTTTGCTTTTTCGTTTAGTTCAAGAGATTGATCAATATCAAGGATATCTGCTAAAAGGTCTATTTTTGATGGGTCTTTGATTGTGTAGATTGTTTTGCCTTCTGCGGTTGCTTTCAATGTTTCAGCAACCTCTCTTGCATGGTATGTATATGCTGCAAGTCCCATGTTTGTTTTGTGAAGGAGGTTTCTCATAACGATACCGTGGGCGTCAATTCCACATACTCCCCTTGGGGTTTGAGGAGTGATACGGCACGGTCCCATGGAACACAGCTGACAGGAAATACCCTCTTTACAGAATTTACACCTTATTTTTTCCATCGCTTCGTATCTGTCAGCAACGTTTGACATCTGGGCTTTTTTAACTTTTTCGTACATGTAGTTAATGCTTTCATGGTAGCTTATAATTTTTCCGTTTTTTTCCTCTGTGTTTGACCCAAAGAATTTTTTAAGCATCTTTCCCTCCTGCTGTTTTTAGTTTTAAAACGAGAAATTTAAAAGTTTTATCTCCTGTATTTTCAAGCCGGTGGGGAATGTTGGCAGGGCTTTCAATAAGGTCGCCTTCTTTCACCTTCTCTTTTTCTTCCCCTATCTCAACTATTCCTTCACCAGATAGAATGAAAAAGAGAACATCTACCGGGGTTTTGTGAAGTTTTAACCCTTCCCCTTTCTCAAGGGTTATAAGGTTTACAGAGATGTCATCTCTTTCAAGGAGTTTTTGAGCTTTTACTTTGTGTGGATTATCAAATGGGGATACAGATTCGCTTTTAATTATCTTCATCATACCTCCAGAACTGTTTTTATTTAATCTGTTAGAATTTGATTAGAATTACTTTGATTCAGGTCAAATTTAATGATAATAATTACTGTTTCTATTAATCAGGAGAGAGCAATGAAATATGAAAAGGTGAAGAATTTTGTTAAAAGTTTTTCCAAGGATGAAATTATCAGAATTGAAAAGAATGATCCACAGTATAAGGCCCTTGAGGAGTTGTATAACTCTATGGAGGATAGGCTTTTGTTTATTAGATTAGCTGTTATTAATGCTCTTTTATCGTACCAGCTTAACATGAAAGGGGAGGAGTACTGGAAACGTTTTTCAGAGTTTTTCTCCAGTAAAAGAGGTGTTGAGTATTTTCCTGAATTTTTGAAAAGGTATAACTACAGAATTTTAAGTGGAAAACTGAAAAGGTATGAAAAAGTTAGAGATGTTGTGTTTTGTCTTTTAAAAACAGAGGAAGATCTTCTTTATTTTTCTCAAAATCTTAATGAATTTCTTGAAAAACTTTCAAAACTGCTTAATCAGAAAAGGGATGCAAAGACGGTGGTTTTTGCTGTTAAAATGTTTATTTATGCTTTCAGAATAGCTTTTGGTAAGGATATTTTTGCTCCCTGTGGAATAATGATTCCACTTGATAGCAGGATTTCAAAAATTTCTAAAGATAAAGATTTCTGGAAGAGACTTGAGAAAGAGACGGGTATTCCTTTAATTCATGTAGATGCTGTCTTGTGGCTTTCAGATAATTACAGGTTGCTTTTAAAGGAATGAGGAATTAAGTTAGTAAATGCTAACACTGTTAGATTGGAGGTGAAGTAAGTATGGTTGTAGGGATACCTGTAATTGAAAAGGAGATAGATGGGAAGAGAATTGTAAGCCCTTACTTTGGAAGAGCTCCAATGTTTCTTATCTACAATGATATTACAGGAAAAACAGTTCTTGTTTCAAATCCAAAGATGAAATCCGGTTGCGGTGGTGGAGCTGGAAGGTTTATCTTTGATACGTTTATGAGAAACGGAGTTGATGTTGTTCTTGTTAAAGGAATCGGAGAGGGAGCTTTTTACAATCTTGAGAGAGCAGGAATGAGGGCCTATCTTGTTCCTTCAGATGTAAAGTTTGTTGATGAGGCGATAAAACTGTTTAAAGATGGAAAGCTAAAAATTCTGGATAGACCTTTTGAATCTCACAATCATTGAAAGAGGTTTACGGTGAAATGTCATCTATGTGAAGATAGAGGATGTTATAGAGAGGGGAAGGTTTGTGTTGAGTCTTCCAATAATCTCCTCTTACCTGAAGAGGAGATGAAGATTTTAAAAACAGCATCTTTGATAGAAAAAGAGTTCTACTGTAAGATGACGCGGATTGAGGAGATTGTAGAGTTTTCAAAAAGGATGGGTTATAAAAGGATCGGTATTGCTTTCTGTATCGGGCTTTTTGATGAAGCAAAAATTGTTGCGGATATTTTCTCAAAAAAGGGATTTGAAGTGTTCTCTGCTGTTTGTAAGTTAGGCAGTGTGGATAAAGATATTTTCAATCTGCCGAAGTTACAGGATGGTAAAGAGGCGATTTGTAATCCTGTAAAGCAGGCAGAGGTTTTAAATAAAAAGAAGACCGATTTAAACATTATTATCGGGCTTTGTGTTGGTCACGATATTTTATTTCAGAAATATTCTGAAGCACCTTCAACAGTTCTTATTGTTAAAGATAGGGTTTTAGCACACAATCCTGTAGGGGCACTACACACACCGTATCATTTAAGAAGAATTTTAGAAGATAAATAAAAAGGGCGGCTTTTAAGCCGCCCTCCAGAAATGAAAGAGCTTTGATTAAACATCAAAGTAAAGAAGATATTCCATAGGTGTTGGTCTGAGTCTAACAGGGTCAATTTCCTCACTTCTCTTATACTCAATGTAATCCTCAAGGAATTTTTCTGTCATTACGCCGCCTTTTGTAAGAAATTCATAGTCTTTCTCAAGGGCGTCAATGGCTTCTGCGAGGGAACCTGGAACTGTAGGAATGTCTTTAAGCTCTTCTGGTGGAAGGTCGTAAAGGTTTTTATCAACAGGTTCACCTGGATGGATTTTATTTTCAATTCCATCAAGTCCAGCCATAAGAAGAGCTGTAAATGCAAGGTATGGAGCACCTGAATTGTCAGGGAATCTGACCTCAATTCTTTTTGCTTTAGGGCTTGTAACAACAGGAACTCTAATAGAAGCTGACCTGTTTCTTGCAGAGTAGCAGAGGTTAACAGGAGCTTCAAATCCAGGAACAAGTCTCTTATAAGAGTTTACTGTTGGGTTTGTGAATGCGCACACAGCTTTAGCGTGCTTGATAATTCCACCTATAAAGTAAAGAGCTGTTTCAGAAAGTCCAGCGTAGCTGTCACCGTCAAAGAGGTTTTCGCCATCTTTCCAGATGGACATGTGTGTATGCATGCCTGTTCCGTTGTCGCCAAAGAGAGGTTTCGGCATAAATGTAGCTGTTTTTCCAAACATTTTGGCTACATTTTTAACGATATATTTTGCCCATAAAATGTTGTCAGCAGCGGTGATAAGATCGCCGAATCTAAAGTCTATTTCACACTGTCCACCTGTTGCAACTTCGTGGTGGAGACATTCAACGACAAGTCCAGCCTCCTCCATTTTAAGAGCCATAACTTTTCTTATGTGGTCAAGAGTATCGTTTGGAGGCACAGGGAAGTAACCACCTTTTGGCTTGATTTTGTGTCCAAGGTTTGGTCCCTCTTCTTCTCCTGTTCTCCACCATCCTTCTTCAGAATCAACAAAAGCAAAGCTGTAGTTTGTTCCTGCGTCAAATCTTACATCATCAAAAACGAAAAACTCAGGCTCTGGTCCGCAGTAAACTGTATCACCAATTCCTGTTGATTTTAGGTATTCAAGAGCTTTCTTTGCTATGTTTCTTGGGTCTTTTTCATAAGGTTCTTTTGTAACAGGGTCAACAATGTCAGCTATAACAACAAGTGTTGGGATTTCAGAGAGCGGGTCAAGCACTGCAGTTGTTGGGTCAAGCTTAAACATCATATCACTTGCGTTGATTGGCTGCCACTGACGAATTGAAGAGCCGTCAAAGAAAAGTCCCTGTTCAAAAGACTCTTCAGAGATTTCATGAGCTGGAAATGTTATGTGGTGCCATGTTCCGAACATATCTGAGAATCTGAGGTCAACAAACTTAACCCCTTCCCTTTGAATCATCTCTACAACTTCTTTTGCGTTACTTGGTCTCATTCTTACCTCCTGATTATTTCTTTTTTATCCATTATAATACACGATTTTTAAAAAATTAAACTGCGGCGTCTCCTTTTTCTCCTGTTCTTATCCTTACTATCTCTTCTACAGGAATAACAAACACCTTTCCATCTCCAATTCTTCCTGTTCTTGCAGTGTTTACGATGGTCTCTATAACTTTTTCTGCCATATCATCAGAAACAACAACTTCAATTTTTATTTTTGGGATAAAATCAACAACGTATTCGGCCCCTCTGTAAAGCTCTGTATGTCCTTTCTGTCTTCCGAAACCTTTCACTTCTGTCACTGTAAGGCCGTGGATACCTATGTCTGTCAGTGCGTCTTTCACCTCTTCTAACTTGAAAGGTTTGATAATAGCTTCTATCTTCTTCATTACATCCCTCCGATAATTTTTAGGATTCTTGAATTTTATTTAAACAAATTTCTTGCCAAATTGAAAGATAGATTTATTCAGTTTTGAGCTCTTTGGTTTTATTGGTTAAATTCAAAATAGCAGACGAGGTGTGCACATTAAAAGTGCAAAATTCGGAACATGATGATTATAATAAGTGCAAAAAAATGGCGGAGGCAGATAGGAATCGAACCTACCGTCCTGCCTGACGCAGGACCACCGGATTTGAAGTCCGGGGGAGACACCAGCCTCCATCTGCCTCCATATTGGATTTCTAAATATAGGAATTAGAGTTGGAGTTTTAAAGGTATTTAACCAAGCTAAATTGAGATTGTTTTAAAGATTCCTGTGATAGTTTACAAAGAGTATTGATTTTGACTGTAAAGTAATCTCAGGATAATTTTTTGTTGTTCTAAGGGTAAAGTTAAGGGCTTCTTTGATAGTCTATGATACTTATTGTTTTAAAATTAAGTTGGTTTATAATATTTTATTGCGTTATTGCGTAGTTTTAACTTCAGGGAGGGTTTTTGAAGAAGGTAGAAAAATATATTCCGAAAGAGTATAGTCAGGATAAAGTCCTTGATATTCTTATGAAATTCCGCCCCCCTCTTATAATTGCTCTTGTTGCCATTATGGTTTCTACGATAGGTTATATGCTAATCTCTAAAGTTGATCTTTTAAAAGCGTTTTATATGACGATTCTTACTGTTACCACTATAGGTTATGGTGAAATGTGGGATATGGGGGTTAAAGATAGGCTTTTTAATATTGCTGTAATGACGCTTGGTGTTGGGACTGTTATGGGTTATTCAATAGCTGTTTTAATAAATATTGTTACATCGGGAGAAGTAAAAGAGATAGTGAGGTTCAGGAAGATGGTATCGGATATTTCTGCTTTGAAAAAACACTATATCATTTTAGGAATGACCGATTATGTAAAGTTTCTTGTTAAGGAATTTGAGAGAAAGGGTATTCCATTTGTTATTGTTTCAGATGGGGAAAGCTTTGATGCGTTTGTAAAGGAATTGGATGTAAAGTATTTTTTGAAGCTTGATCCATCCTGTGAAAATTCAATCCTTCTTGCAAATCCTGAGAGTGCTGTAGGAGCTATAGTTGCGTGTGACGATGATTATAAAAATCTGGCTGTTACTTTGACCGTTAAGAAGGTTGCAAGTAAGTTGAACATTAAAAACTTTTTTATCTTTTCGGTGGTTAACTCTATTTCCTTTAAAGATAAGTTGTTTGATGTTGGTGCTGATTATGTTGAAGCTGTTCCTGAAATCACATCAAAAAGGCTTGCTTTTCTTGCCGAAAATCCACCTGTATTTGGATGTAAATCTATATTTGAAGAGATTCTTTTTGGTGAGAGAGATTTTATAGGTATAGAGGAGTTTGTGGTTCAGCCTGGTTCTAAGGTTGCGGGAAAAACTTTAAAGGAGCTTAATTTAAAAGAGAAATTCAGGGCTTCAGTTATAGCCATTAGACGGACTGATGGAGAGATTATTTATCTTCCTGATGAGGATGAGAAATTGATGGAAGGTGATTTGATTGCGGTTGTGGTTTCTAAAAAGCTTGTAGAAAAAATAAGAAAGGCTTTTTTAACTGTTGGTATTTTTTCAAGAAGAGATGTTTTAAAGAAACTGCTGAAGGAGAGAGAGAATGGATTGGGGTAAGGTTGGGACCTTTTTCTGTGTGATGATGTCTTTAACCACTATTGTTGGTTTTGTTTACGATGGAGACCCTTACACTTTGATGGCTGCAGTTACTTTTAACATGATAGCCACTCTTTTAAAACTTGGCAGTAAGAGGACTCTAAGTGCTGAACTTCTTGCTACAAGTTTTGTTGCAGATCTTCATCTTATACCAGCAGTGATTTTTTATGAGATGGGAATGAGAATATCTCTTGTTAAAGCTATGGCCTGGGGTGCTGTAGTTGCAAATGTTGTTTCCATTGTTCTCTTGATAGTAGAGACTGTTCTTGAGACGGGAGATGAATCCTGGTTGTAAAAAATTTGTTAAAATAAATATTAGCTGATTTTTATATAAGAGAGGCTTGGTTTGAAATTTAATCCTTCGTTACCTTATACTGTAGGTCTTGAGCTTGAGGTGCAGCTTGTTGATTCTTTTACTTTTGAACTAACGGAGAAATCTGATTCTGTTTTTCAGAATGCTTCAAAAAGTCTTTTAAAAGTGCTACATAAAGAGTTTCTCCAATCTATGGTTGAGATTGTTTCTCCACCGTCAAAAAATTCATTTGAAGCTGTTAAATTTTTAAAGGATGCTTACTTTGAGATAAAGGAGATAGGAAGCAAGGAAGGGTTTTATCCTTTGCTTCTTGGCACACATCCTTTTACAAATCCTTTAGAGATAAGGATAACAAGGGACAAAAGATATGAGAAACTTTTAAATGAATTTCAGATAGTACTTAAAAATTTTCTGATTTTTGGACTTCATATCCATATTGGTGTTGAAACGGAAAAGGAACTGTGGCAGACCTATAATTTAGCGTTGAAGTATCTTCCGCTTTTCGTTGCTATATCTTCTTCCTCTCCATTTTATAAGGGAAAGTTTACAGGTTTGCACAGCTACAGGTTAAAGGTGTTTGAGCAGCTTCCAAGGGCTGGTGTTCCAGAGCAGTTTTTTTCAACAGACGAGTTTGAGAAGATGTTTCTCACATTAAAGTATGCTGGCTTTGTTGAAGCCTTAAAAGATATATGGTGGGATGTAAGGCCAAGGCCTGACCTTGGAACTGTTGAGCTTAGAGTGTGTGATGCTATTCCCGACTTTGACAGAATAGAAGCAGTTGCAGATTTTTTCAGACTTCTTGCTGCATGGTCAAAGGATAAAAAGATGGAGCGCTTTTATCATCAAGTTGTAAAGCAGAACCGCTGGAATGCTGTTAGACACGGTCTTGATGGAGTATTTATTGATGGAGATGGAATTGAGAATATAAACAGTAAAATCCACTCTTTGCTGGAAGAGTTTGACAGGAGCGGTCTTATTGAAAAACTTGGTATCAGAGCAGATAATCTATACAATATACTCAGTCAATTTCCTGTATCTTACAAAATGATAGATGAATACAGGAAAGGGAATTCAGTTAGAGATGTTGTCAGGTATGGAATAGTTGAATGAAGGGAATAGTTGCTGCTGGAGACAGGTTAACAGCTGAGGCTGCTGAAAAAGTTCTGAAAGAAGGTGGAAACGCTTTTGATGCTGTTGTTGCTGCAGTTTTTGCTTCCTACATGTGTGAGCCTGCGTTAACAAGTCCTGCAGGTGGAGGTTTTCTCCTTGCTTTTGAACAGGGTTACAGTCCAGTTCTTTACGATTTTTTTGTTGATGTTCCACCACTGAGAGTCGAAAGTCCAGATTTTTTCAAGATAACCGTTGATTTTGGAGATGCTCTTCAGGATTTTCATATCGGTTGTGCTTCTATAGCTGTTCCAGGGACGGTGGCAGGACTTTTAAGGGTGCATGAAGAAAGGGGAAAGCTACCTTTAGCTGATGTGCTTTATCCTGCTATGGAGTATGCTAAAAAAGGAGTTGTCCTTTCTTCTGTTCAGGCTTCTTTCGTTAAGCTTCTTGAGCCGATATTTACCGCTACTGATGAGTCCCGTAAAGTTTTTATGGCTAATGGGAAGCTTATTGATGAAACTTCAGTTTTTAAGAATCATTCTTATTATGAATTTCTATCACTTCTTTCAAGAAAGGGACAGTGGGTTTTTTATGAAGGTGAGATAGCAGATAGGATAGATAACCTGTGTAGAAATTGTGGAGGACATTTAAGAAAAGAGGACCTTGAAAAATACAAGGTTGAGGAAAGGGAGCCTTTGAAATTTAGTTTTAAAGGATATGATATTTTAACCAACAATCTTCCGTTTCCCGGTGGTATTTTGATAGCTTTTACTTTGAAATTGCTTGAAGATTTTTCTCTTGGTGAGTTTGGTTCAAAACAGCATCTTGTAAAACTTTTAAACGCTATGAAAGAAACGAATAGATTCCGCAGGGAGTTTGTTGACGATGGAAAGGTAAGTAATTATCAGGATTATCTTAATAGTGCTTTTATGGAATCTTATAAAAGGGAAGTTAATCGTTTTGGAAATACCACTCATATAAGTGTTATTGATGGATATGGGAATGCCGCTTCAATAACAACAACAAACGGTGAAGGTTCAGGCTACATCATTCCAGATACAGGTGTTATGCTTAACAATATGCTGGGAGAGGAGGATTTAAATCCCAAAGGATTTTTTAAATGGCCTCCTTATGTAAGACTGCCTTCCATGATGTCTCCTACCGTGGTTGTGAAAGATGGAGAGCCGATTCTTGTTCTTGGCAGTGCAGGAAGTAATAGAATAAGAAGTGCAATAGTAAATGTAATTCTTAATTATCTTGCTTTTGATATGAATGTTAAAGATGCTGTGGATGCTCCGAGGGTTCACTATGAAAACGGAACTGTTTTTGTTGAACCAGGATTTGAAGAAGATGTTTTAAAGGGTATTGAAAACCTGTTTTCAGAAGTTGTTAGATTTTCTTCAAAAAATATGTTTTTCGGTGGAGTTCAGGCTGTTACAGGTAGTTTTTGTGGGGCAGGAGATCCAAGAAGGGGAGGATTTGTCCTGAAAGTAGATTAGTTTTTTTCTTCCTGATTAGTTGCAATGGCACTGTTTTCTTGTATTGAATACTCTTCATTCAGCCATTTGTGAAGGTCGGCAAGTTTACATTTCTCACTGCAGAACGGTCTATAAGGGTTGTTTTCCCAATTTGTTTCTTTTTTACACACAGGACATTTAATTCTTTTCTCTGCCATTCTTTTCTCCAAAAGGAAGTAAAAAGTCTTCTATTTCTATGTTGTAGTTTAGAAGTTGAGCAAACTGTTTTAGTGATTTTTTATGAAGCGATGTAAGGCTGTAATTAAGGTAGTTGTAGTAGTCAAGACACTCTTTTTCAGATAGAGAAACTTTTTTTGAGTAGATTTTCGCTATTTTTTGAAGATTTGAAAGGCCGTATTTTCTTGATTTTTTAAAACTTTCATATATTTCCTTAATATCTTCTGGGTGATTTATAAAACTTTCTCTTCTGACAGCCCATACTGCAAAGACAAACGGCAGTTTATACATATTATACCATTCCTGACCGAGGTCATAAATAAATCTGTAATTCTTGTTTTTTAAAAGTTTAAAAGCGTCATCTCCTATGGAAAGGATTGCAGTTGCAGTTTTTGGCAGGTTTCCCTCTTTCATGCTGTAAAAGTAGTAGTTCGGTTCAACACCGAACTTTTCTTTTAGAATATACTCTATTAAAGCTCTTGAAGTCATTGAGCTTTTTGTAAGCCATACATCTTTTTTGTGAAGCTGATGAATAGGAACTCTGGAAAGAAATAGAACGCTTTTTACCTGTCCATAGGAAGAGATAGAAAAATCTGGGAACAGAAAATATTTCTCACTATTTGTTATGAATTCATACGATGAAATAGGACTTATGTCTATTTTTCCTTCTCTGAGCATTACATTTAATTCAGATGGAACTTCTTCAACAAACTCATATTTAAACGGCACAGCTTTGTCTATAAAGCCAAAATAGACAGGAAGAACATTTATATATTCAATTTTCCCTACTTTTAGCATTTTTCACCTTTTCAAGTATTCTACACACAGAGCATACATCTGCAGTTGTTGGTGTTCCACATTTTTCGCAGGGAACAAGTTTGATTTCTTCTTTATTAACAGCTTCAAATATGGGGCGGGCTTTTTTTATGAACTCTTTATAAAATCTTAGCTTTGTTCCGGGCATCTTGTGTTCAAGAAGTGCAAGTGCCTGTTTGTAAACCGGGGAAGTTGCTTTTTCAGAGTTAGGGCATCCTGTTTCCATAAACTCTATTTCGTTTAATATTGCGTAGCTTACTATCTCCTTTTCTGTAAAAAAGCAGAAAGGTTTAACTTTTCTTGCAAATCCTCCCTTTTCAAGAAGAACAGGATACTGTCTTCCTAAGTAGCCTGTATCCCATCTTAATGTGTTTGAAAGAAGTACAGCTGACTCATCGTCAAGGTTGTGTCCCGTTGCTATCGCTTCAAGATTCTCTTTTAAAGCCAATTTGTTCATTATGTATCTTTTGAATGTTCCACATACAGAACAAACGCTGTCTCTTCCAGAAAGCTGAGCAATTTTTTCTATCGGATAACCAAATTCGTCAGGGAGATTAAATGTTATAAGTGGACGGTTTATCCTTTCTGCCATCTGCTTGCAAAGTTCCAAAGATTTTTCTGAATAGTCATTTGCCTTTATTCCAAGAGATATGTGAATTCCAACTGTTTCATATCCTGCTTTTGTTAGAAGATACCACAGGGACAGACTGTCTTTTCCACCTGATACTGCTATACCGATTTTTCCATTTTTTGAAAACATTTTAAACTTTTCAATCGTTTTAAGTGTATGCTTTTCAAACCACTCAATAAAATGTTCTTTGCATAGTGCAAGTTTATGGTGCCTTAAGTTTATTACTGCTTTTTCTCTTTTTCCTTTCGTTTTACAGATTTTACACAGCATTTTTTACCCTTTTGACGTAGCTATCACTATTTTTATTTTTTCTCCAGAGTGAACTCTGTCGTCATCGCATAAAAGCGTTTTATCTTTAACAACAACAGCAGTTTCCGGGTATATCTCAAGGGATTTGAGAAGGGAATCAACTCTTATGGAGTTTTTTTTTATCTCTATGGATCTTTCTTTACCGTTTATTTCAACTGTAATCTCACCCATCTTTAAGAATCTCCTTCGGTTCAAAAGATGTGGCTCTTATTGCGGGATAGACTCCTGCAATGAGCCCTATTATTATAGATAAACCGATGGAGATTGCAATACCGTTTAACGGTAGGTATGGTGGCCATTTCGCAAGTTTTGCTATGATGTTTACAAGAATCGTTGCAAACAGTGCTCCTGATAGAGAGCCTGTAAGAGAAAGAATGGTGGATTCAAGTAAGAACTGTTTGAAAATATCTTTTCTCGTGGCACCAAAAGCCCTTCTTATACCTATTTCAACGAGTCTTTCATAAACAGATAGGGTCATAACAGCAAGAATGCCAAGAGCTCCAACGCTAAAAGCTATTGTAGCGACAGTTATACTTAAAACGGAAAATATCTCCATAGCTTCCTTTCTCGTGTTTACAAGGTCCTCATATCTGCTTATTGAAAAGTCTTTTTTTCCGTGCCGTTTTTTGAGAAGAGAAGCTACCTCTTTCATCGCTTCTTTTGTTACTTTTTGAGATACCGGCAGAACATAAATGGAATCTATGTAATCAACATTTTCAAGCCTTCTTACAGCGCAGCTTATTGGAACCAACACTCTGTTATCAAGGTCTTCCCCTGAGATATCAACTCCTTTTTCAGGAAGGATGCCTATAACTTTATAGGGTGCGTTGTATAAATAGATGGTTTTTCCCACAGGGTATTTTTCATTGAAAAGGTTTTTTGCAACTTCAACTCCTATTACAGCTACCTGGGCGAAGTTTTCAACATCATCCCTTGTTATAAATCTTCCTTTTGTTGGTTCTGATGATGTTATGAGAGCATAATTTTCATCCACACCGAACACCTTTGGATTAACGTATGTTCCGTTTACATGGATGGGAGGAAAAACTTCCTTTACAGGTGATACCTCTTTTACAAGTGCGCAGCGCATCTTTATAGCTTTTGCGTCATTTATTGTAAGTGTGGGGAAAAAGCTGATTTGTAATTTTCTGCCGCCTAAGGTTTTTACCTCTCCGGGAATAACAACAAAAACCTGCTCTCCAAGCTCACCAAGATACTGACCAACTTTATTTTTCATGGCTCCTGTGATGCCCATCATAAGAACAAGGGAGAATACTCCTATGGCTACACCTATAACTGATAATACTGTCCTTCTCTTGTTACTTCCAAAATATTGCAGTATAGTTTCTATTTCCAGATTCATCTTTAAACCTTTGACCTTAAGGATTCTACCGGTTCAAACTCTGCAGCTCTTTTAGCCGGTGTGTAGGATGCTATCAAACATACGATAAGGGAAAATATAACGGCAATAATAAACGCTTCCACAGGGTAAACAACAGGTATCGAGAGTAAAGGTAAAACAAACTTTACGCTTAAAAGTCCTATTACCGTTCCTATTACTGCTCCTATAAGAGCTATAACAACGCTTTCAGCCATTATTCTTATAAGAATGTCTTTTTTTGTTGCTCCCATTGCCCTTCTAAGTCCTATTTCCCATTTCCTCACATAGATGTTGATGTAAAAGATGCTTGAAAGAACAAATCCTCCCACTACAAGGGCTGTAATTGATGCAAGACCTAAAAACATTGAGAGACTTGCACTTATCATTGAAAGAACCTTTTTAACAAGAGATGGTGTTATGATGGTAAGCTCTTTATTAATATCGTGTCTTTTAGACAGTATATCCTTTACTTCTTGAAGAATAAGATTGTATTCATCCATATTTAGAACCCTGAGTCTTATAAGGGAAATGTTGTCTTCTTTTAGGGGCATTACGACCTTTTTATATATCGGATAGGGGATAAATATTCTGTTGTCAATGTTCCTCCCCTGCGGTGTTTTACCCCTTCTTTTAAAAACAGCTATAACCTTAAAGGGTGTTTTTTCAACAAGAATAGTTTTTCCGATAGGATCCTCACCGGGAAATAGAAAATCAGCAACATCCCATCCTATTATGCAGACTTTTTTAAAGTTTCTATAATCATCAGGAGTAAAATCTCGCCCAATGTCAAGTTTGTAGTTCCATGAGGTTATCCAGTTTGGTCCTACACCAAAGCTTGTGGTGTTTTTAGAGAATTTTCCTGCTGAAACCCTTATAGGTTTAACAAGACCGTAAGTAAGTGCAAATATTCCCTCAAGTCTTCCTATCTCTCTTACATCTTTCATTGAAAGAACCATTGTTCTCATTCTTGGTCCCGCTCCCATTCTTCCTGAAACGATAAAGATGGAATCCGGTCCAAGAGCTTCAATCACTTTTCTTGCCCTTAAAGTGCTACCCTGAATTGCTGCAACAATCAGCACAAGAGATGCAACTCCCATCACTATACCAAGAAGTGCAAAGAAAGTTCTTACCTTATTATGATAAAGGGAGTTTATAAGGTCTTTTATATAAAGCCCGTTCACCCTTCTATCACTCCATCTTTAATTCTTATGATTCTTTTTGCGTAACGGGCGATTTCAGGGTCGTGGGTGACTATCAGGATAGTTCTTCCCTCTTCGTTAAGCTCTTTAAAAATATTCATAACGGCTTTTCCAGAAGCCTGATCAAGAGCTCCTGTTGGCTCATCGGCTATTATGAGAGAGGGAGAATTTATCAAAGCCCTTGCTATTGCAACTCTCTGTTTCTGACCACCGGATAGCTGGTCGGGACGGAAATTAATTCTTTCCTTTAATCCGAGCCGTGTGAGCAAATTTATCGCTCTGTCTTCCGGATTTATATTTTTGAAAACTTCTTTTCTGTCCTCTCCTTTTAAATAGATGGTTGGCAGAAGAACATTGTCTTTTACTGTTAAGTAGGGAACAAGATAGAAGGATTGGAAAACAAAACCTATATGCCTTCCTCTTAACTTTGATATTGTGTCATCGTCAAAGGAAGAGACATCCTTTCCTTTAAAATAGTATTTTCCGGACGTTGGTTTATCAAGAAATCCGATAATATACATAAGGGTGGATTTACCAGAACCGGAAGGTCCCATTATCGCTACAAAATCACCTTCATTAATTGAGAGATTTATCCCTTTTAAAACTTTAGTTTCAAGGTCTCCCTGTTTGAAGGTTTTTGTTATGTTTTCAAGGCGAATAAGTTCCATTATTTCACCTTTACCTTGATGGCTATCTTGTCTCCTTCTTTCAGTCCACTTAAAATCTCCATATATTTATCGTCAGACCATCCAACCTTTACTGGAACTTCTTTTACTTTTCCACCTACAACTTTGTAAACTACATATTTTCCTTTTTTCCACTTAACAGCTTCGTTTGGAACAACCAGAACATTTTTCTTAATACCTATTATGATTTTATTGTGGGTTGTCATGTTGAGTTTAAGTTTTGAAACATCGTTGAAACCTCTTGCAACAACTATGTAGTAAACAACGTTGTTGAGAACTGTCGGTTCTGGATATATTTCCACCACACTTCCTTTAAACTTCTTATCCCTGTATGTATCAACTGTAAAAACAACCTTCTGTCCTTTTTTGATTTTTCCAATTTCTGTTTCATCAACATATATCCAGTTTTCAAGCTTTTCCGGGTCAAGAATCGTTACAAATTCAGGTGCATTCATTCCCGCGACAACTGTTTCTCCTTCCTGTGTGGATACATAGGATATAATTCCAGATTTTGGTGCGTAGATGTATGAGTAAGAAAATCTTATTTTTGCCTGTTTGTACTGAGCTTCTGCCTGGGTTAACTTTGCCTTATATTCGGTTTCAAGCTGTTTTAACGCTTTTTTCTCCTTTTCAACAGCAAGTTTTGCCTGCTTTACTGCTTCTTCAGCTACTTTAAGATTGTTCTTTGCTGTCTCAAGGGCAGTTTTTGCCTTTTTAAAATCTGCTTCTGTTGTGAATCCCTCTTTTAAAAGCTTCTGCTGTCTTTCAAACTCCCATTTTTTAAGTTCAAAGTTGTGCTTCTCTGTTTCAAGTTTTGCCTGTGCTGTTTTTAAGCTTGCCTCTGCAGTTTCTATGGCAAGTTTTTGAGTTTCTATCTTTTTTGGATAGATTTTTTTAATCTCCTCTAAATTTGCTCTGGCTACTTTTAGATTTTCTCCAAGTTCCCTGTTGTCTATTACAGCGATTAAATCACCCTTTTTAACGTAATCACCAACTTTAACGTTTTCTTTAATTACCGTTCCTGATATTCTTGCTCCCACTTTAACCTTTGCTCCTACCTGCGGCTTCATCATTCCAGAGGCTTCAACAATATTTTTAACTTCTCCTCGTTTTACTTTAACGGTTTTAACAGGAATAAGTTCTTTTGTTTTTTTCTTCTTCATATAGAAAAAACCACCGCCTATTAGAGCAAGAATTAGAAATATTACACCTAATTTTTTCACTTTAAGCCTCCAGTGCTTTTAAGTAGCTTATAGTAGGAAATATTGTAGTTTACCTTCGTTGTTAAAAGCTGTTCCTGTGCGTTTATAAATTCTGTATGGGCGCTTATTAAAGAAACGATATTTGATACTCCAAGTTCATATTCTTTCAGTACTCTTTCATAGGTTTTTTTGGCGAATTTAAAGTAAGTTTTAGCGCTTTTCAGAGATTCTCTGGCAGTTTCGTAATCACTATAGGCGTCGGAAATCTCTTTTATTATTGAATTTTTTATATTTTTAAGTTCAAGCTGTGCTATTTCTACTTCTTTTTCAGAGGATAGATACTCATATTTTGTTTTAAAAGAGTCAAAAATTCTCCAGTTTAAGGTTATGGCAGCATTTATATCTTCATTTTCAAAGGATAAATCGTCACTCTGCCTGGCATAGGATGCAGATACATTTACCGTTGGCCTATTTTTGCTTTTTACAAGCTCTGCAGAAAGTTTTGCAGTTTCAATTTTTATTTTCTGGATTTTTATTTCTGCTCTGTTTTTTAATCCTTCCTTTATAAGTGCTTTTAAAGGTTTAACGTTTAAATCGTCTTTTAATTCAACTTCTGGTGTAATCTCGTCCTGAGTATTCAGCAGGTATTTAATACTGTTTTCAAGTTTTCTGTAATCGTTTTGTGCTGAAATCAGGTCTGTTTTTGCCTTTTCAAGATTTGCTCTTGCTTTTAAAACATCGGTTATAAGAACAAGTCCGTTTTTATATTTTTCCTGTGCAACTTCTAAAATTTTTTCTGCATTTGAAACATTTTCTTTCTTGAGATTAATTTTTTCTTTTGCTCCTTTAAGCTGAAAAAGGAGAGATGTTGCTTCAAAATAAAGTTCATTTAAGAGTTTTTTATAGTTTAGTCTTTCGGTTTCTATATTTTTATCTGTTATTTTAGTATCGATTTTTGTCTGAAAGTTTAAAAGAGTTGCGGCAGCTGTTATCCCGGCAGAAAAGTTCTTTTCCCAGTTATCCCCTCCAGGAATATCTGGATAGAAAGTGCTGGCAGAAGCGGAGAATGTAATTTCAGGGTAGTAAAGTGTTTTTTCGTCAAATTTCTTTTTTAACAGAAAAGATTCTATCTTTTTCTTTTCCTGCTGGAGCTGTATGTTTTTATCTATTACCGTTTTAAGCTGATTCAGGGTAAGGGCATTGGCAGGTAGAACCAATCCCAGTGCTATTAAAAAGGCTTTCCTCATTTTTCCATCCTGAGTGAATTTGTATTCATCAGAAAGTTTATGCATTTACTCTTTTACAGTCAAGTGAGAATGAGTTGCATTTTATGTTAAAAGTTGTCAGAGATAAGGTTTGTGAGCTTTCTTTTTTCAAGAAATTTCTGTGTGTAGCTGCACAGAGGATATATTTTAAGATTTTCTGCTATTGCAATTTCAACAAGTTTCTCATTTAAAATTTTGGCTATTCCTTTCCCGCGCATAGGTTCTGGAACAAATGTTGTTGAAACAATTATGGTTTGTTTTTCTATCTTAAATTTTAGAAAAGCCTCCTGACCGTTTTCAATAATGAAAATTTTTTCGCCATCAATTTTTATTTCCATATCTATCTCCTTTTGTGATAAAGAGAAAATGTCTTGAAAAGTTTACTCCTTTTAGCTCAAGATTGATATTTCTGATATTTAATCCTTTAAGATTCTCTTTGAAAGGTTCCTTTCCTCTATAGATACAGAGTACTGCTCCTTCATCAAGGAATCTCTTTGTTATTTTTGCAGCATCTTCAGGGTCTTCAACGGCTCTCATTGTTAGTATATCAAACTTCTTATTGCTTATCTCTTCAACTCTTTTTCCTACTATTTCAACATTTGAAAGGTTTAAAGCTCTTTTAACCTGTTCAAGAAATACAACCCTTTTGTGTCGCGGTTCAATAAGAGTAAATCGGGATTCTGGGACCATTATTGCGAGGGGAATACCCGGGAAGCCACCACCAGAACCTACATCTGCTATCTCTTTTCCTTTTAATTCTATTCCTGCTTTTTTAAAGGCTTTTATTCCGACAATAGAATCAAAAAAGTGTTTTGTTTCTATTCCTTCATCATCAAGGATAGATGTAATGTTTATTCTTTTTCCCCATTTTTTAAGAAGTTCTTTGTAAGTATTGAACTTTTTAATCTGCTCTTTTGTTAGCCTGATGTTGTTAAGTTCACACAGTTTTTCAAGCACTTTTGTCCTCTTTTGAGGCTTTATGTTTATTGATGTATATTGCAAGGACAGAGATGGAGGATGGTCTTATGCCTTCAAGCCTTGATGCCTGTCCTAAAGTTAAAGGTTTTGCTTCTTTTAACTTCTGTTTTTCTTCTGTTGAAATTGGTACACTGTCGTAATCAAAATCTTCAGGTATTTTTATGTTCTCTATTTTTCTAAACTTTTTTACATCTTCAAGCTGTCTGTTGATATAGCCTTCATACTTTATTTCAATTTCGGCTTCTTCAAGGGCCTCTTTTATAAGTTTTTCATCATCTTCACCGACGTCAAATTCAATCAGTTTTAGAATCTCTTCAAGCTTCACCTCCGGTCTTTTAAGTATCTGGTAGCATAATATAGATTCTTTTAAAGGTGTTGATCCCTCCTTCTCAAGAACGGGGTTGATAACTTCAGGTTTGAGTTTTATCTCTTTTAGCTTGCTGATGAAAACCTTAACAAGTGAGTATTTTTTCTCCACTCTTTCATACTGCTCTTTTGTTAAAAGACCGAATTTGTATCCGTATTTTGCAAGGCGAAGATCTGCGTTATCATATCTTAAAAGAAGTCTGTATTCTGCTCTTGAAGTGAAAAGCCTGTAAGGTTCTCTTACTCCTTTATTAACAAGGTCATCTATCATTACGCCGATGTATGCTTCATCCCTTCCAGGCACAAATCTTTCATCACTTCCTTTTGCGTAAAGGGCTGCATTTATTCCTGCAACTATACCCTGACCGGCTGCTTCTTCATATCCAGTTGTTCCGTTTATCTGCCCTGCGTTAAAAAGGCCTTTTATCTGCTTTGTTTCAAGAGTTGGATAAAGATGGGTCGGGTCTATAAAGTCATACTCTATACCGTAAGCTGGTCTTATAATTTTTGCGTTTTCAAGCCCGGGAATTGAATGGATAATCTCAACCTGCACATCGTAGGGAAGGCTTGTGGATGTTCCGTTCGGGTAAAATTCAATTGTGTTTCTCCCTTCTGGCTCTACAAATACATGGTGTCTTTCTCTATCAGGAAACTTAACAATTTTATCTTCTATAGAAGGGCAGTATCTTACTCCTGCTCCTGTTATAAGTTTCTTTTCTCCATACATCGGAGAGCGGTGAAGATTTCTTCTTATTATTTCATGAGTTTCAGGTGTGGTGTAAGTTATGTAACATGGAATCTGCTCAATTTTTCGCGGTCTGGTCCAGAAAGAGAAGAATGGAGGTGGCTCATCTCCCGGCTGCTCTTCCATCTTTGAAAAGTCAATGGTTCTGCCATCTATTCTTGTGGGGGTTCCTGTTTTTAATCTTCCAACTCTAAATCCGTGTTTTCTGTAAAAATCTGAAAGTTTATTGGCGGAAGGCTCCCACATTCTTCCGCCTTCAAACTCATCAAAACCTATTATTATTTTTCCTTTGAGGAAAGTTCCGGCGGTTACTATAACAGCTTTTGCTCTGTATCTTGCACCTATGTGTGTTATCACTCCTTTAACCTTACCGTTTTCAACGATAATATCATCAACTGTCTGCTGGATCACATACAGATTATCGGTGTGTTCAATAATCTGACGCATTCTATTTCTGTATGCTTCTTTGTCAGCTTGTGCTCTGGGGGCTCTTACCGCAGGGCCTTTTCTTCTATTTAAAAGTCGGAACTGGATGCCGGTTTCATCTATGTTTTTTGCCATCTCTCCACCAAGGGCATCTATCTCTCTTACGACAGTTCCCTTGGCTACTCCACCGATTGAAGGATTGCAGGACATTTCCGCTATTTTGTCAACATTAATTGTGAAAAGAGCTGTTTTACATCCCATACGGGCACTTGCAAGAGAAGCTTCACATCCTGCATGCCCTGCTCCTACAACAATCACATCAAAAACATCATCCCACATTTAAAACTCCAGTATCACTTTTGTTCCTCTGTTTGCTTTTAAAAGTTTTGAGGCTGCACTCATATACGCAACTATCTGGTAGTGCCCTTCGGGGTTTATAGAGATGAAGCAAGTTCCTTTTTTATAGTTTTTAAAGTGTTCTGAAGCGGTTATTATTTCAACTCCGTTTATTATTGCTTTTTTAGGTAGTTTTCCTGTATTTTCCATATTAAGAATTAAGTTTCCAAAACTGTCCACATCTAAAACAAGACACTCAAACTTTCCCGGAGCAATCTCTTTAGGAGATGGAATTCTGAACCGCTTTATTATTGACAGTTCTCTTTCATCTCCAAGGTAAAATGGAGATTGAAATTTGGCAAGTTGAGCAGCTATTGGTGCTAACTGGTTTCTGCCTCTAAAGTGTCCTTTTCCCTGAATAAAGTAGTGGTCTGCAACGATTTCATAAACAGAGTCTGCAGGTTCTTCTTCAAGCATCAGGCTTGGAATTCCGTTATTTGGAGTAACAATATAATATTTCTCAGTTGAAATTATTATAAGTTCGGCTGAAGGGTCAGGATCAACAGCAATTAGAAATACCGTTCCTGACGGAAAGTATTTATATGACCATTTAAGTTTTAAAGCTGCATCAACAAGGTCAAAAGGTCTTACAGAATGTGTAATGTCAACGACTTTCGCTTCATTGTTATTGTTATATAAAGTAGCTTTTAAAGTTCCAACATAGTGGTCTTTGGTTCCAAAATCTGTTATTACTGCTATAAGATTTTCCATTTCTAACTCTCCGGAATGTTCAGTTCTATGTAAAGTAATTTTACTCTATTTCACTTCAAATTTTACTTTCAAAGTAAGGCTATTTAAATTTCTTAACTCTTCTGGAAATGGAGGGAAAGGAGCCGAGCTGTAGATTGCATTTATTGCTGAGTCGTTAAACAGACTATCTTCTGATAGTTTTTCTATATTAAACGATGTGAGCTTTCCGTTTTTATCAAGAGTGAAGGAGAGTTCAACCAGTAGCTTTTTGTTGCTGTTAGTGTAGGGATTTTGCCAGTTTTCCATAATTTTTCTTTTTATCTGTAAAGCATACTCTGCTATCGGTGAACCTTTTACTTTCAGGTCGGAAAAAGAACTCTTTTCTTTCTCACCTGCGCTGTCTGAAATTGAGAAAGTGTATCTTGCATTTCCTGTGGCTCTGTTATTAACCCTTTTTGAGCTTATAGCATCTTTTCTTCCTGTCTTTGGTGCAGGTATTGCTTTTGAGAGTCCCTTCCTTTTTACAGGAAAAGTTATGCTTTTTTTTGTTTCTCCTTTTCCGGATCGCTTTATTTTCATTCCCCGGGGAATTTCTACTTTATAGTTTTCTCCAGATGTTGTGGTTGATTTTCCCGGGTTGCTTTTAAGGGCTATAAGATTTGATTCAACTTCTGTGTCAAGACTAAAAGCGTTAAAATCTACCACTTCAAATTCTGATGTTTTAAAAACGGTGTTTTTGATTTGAAAGAAAGTTAAAATGAAAATGTGAATTACAAGCGAAACTGTAAATGCAAAGATATCAAGTTTTCTGTAGTTTTTTTCAAAACTTTCCAAAGTTTTCTTTCCTAAGGTAAATATTTATTTTTCTGGAGCGGGCGACGGGACTTGAACCCGCGACCCTCAGCTTGGGAAGCTGATGCTCTACCACCTGAGCTACGCCCGCTTTAAAGCTTTTTACTATTAAAAATGATAGGATATACCCTCCTATAATTCAAGTTTGTTCTGGTATATTTTGTTGAAAATATTTTGGTGATGGAGGAAACGTGGCTTTAAAATTTTATACTGCAGGCGAATCTCACGGTAAAGGAATCTTTGCCTTTCTTGATGGAATTCCGGCAAACTTTCCTGTGGATGTTGACTTTATAAACGAAGAACTTCGCAGAAGGCAGGGAGGATACGGCCGCGGTGGCAGGATGAAGATAGAGAAGGATAGGGTGGAATTTCTTTCAGGTGTAAGACTTGGGAAAACACTCGGTTCTCCGGTTTTAATGGCTGTCTGGAACAGGGATTATGAAAACTGGGAAGATATAATGAAACCGGAAGAGGGAATACTTCCAGATGACAGGAAAGTTAAAAGACCAAGGCCTGGGCATGCTGATTTAACAGGCTATCTAAAATACAGTTTTGATGATGTTAGAAATGTTCTTGAACGTTCTTCTGCAAGGGAAACTGCCGGGAGGGTTGCGGCGGGAGCTTTGTGTAAGGATGTATTAAGGCATCTTGGTATTGAGATTGGAAGTTATGTGACTGCTATAGGTGAGTTTACTGTTTCAAAAGAGTTGTATGGGAATATAGAGTTGTTGGAGCGGTTTAAAAATGCTGAAAGTTCTGAAGTTAGGATTCCTGTTAAGGATGCGGCTCTTGAGGAGGAGATTAAATCTTACATAGATAGAATGAGGGAGAAAGGGGAAAGTTTAGGTGGTGTATTTGAGGTTTTTGCTCTTAATGTTCCTGTTGGTCTTGGTTCTCATGTTCAGTGGGACAGAAGGCTTGATGGGAAAATAGCTAAGGCTATGATGAGTATTCAGGCAATTAAAGGTGTTGAGATAGGAATGGGATTTGAAAGTGCAGTTACTCCGGGTTCAAAGGTTCATGATGAGATTTTCTATGATAAGGAAAAAGGTTTTTACAGGGAAACAAATCGTGCCGGCGGTCTTGAAGGTGGAATGACAAACGGAGAGCCGGTGATTGTTAGATGTGCTATGAAGCCTATACCTACACTTTATAAACCTTTAAGAAGTGTTGACCTTGAAACTTTAAAACCTTTTGAAGCTTCTATTGAACGTTCAGATATATGTGCTGTGCCTGCCGCAAGTGTTGTGGCTGAAGCGATGCTTGCTATCACGCTTCTTGGAGAGATACTGGAAACGTTTCCAGCAGATGATTTTACTTTCTTAAAACAGATTCTGGATTTTTATAGAGAACGTCTTAGGAGATAAAACGCACTGTTTTAGTGTGTTGATAAAATGTAAAAATTTTGTAAAATTTCCCTACAAATTTCTGGAAACGGGGTGATGATATGTACAGGATAGTAAAAAAGCGGGAACTTGCAGAGAATGTGGATGAGTTTGTTATTGAGGCTCCAGAGATTGCTCAAAAAGCAAAACCGGGTCAGTTCGTTATTATCAGAATATCAAAAAAAGGGGAGAGAATACCTCTTACAATTGCCGAAAAAGACCCTGAATTTGGAACTATTACTTTGATGGTGCAAAGAGTTGGGAAGACAACCTTTCACCTTTCCTGTTTTGAAGAGGAACATATTATTCCTGATGTTGTTGGTCCTCTTGGTAAGCCAACCCATATAGAAAAGTGGGGACATGTTGTTTGTATCGGTGGAGGTCTTGGTCTTGCTCCGATTCACCATATAGCTCAGGGTGTTAAGGAAGCAGGAAACGAAATCACTACAATTATGGGCTTTAGAAGAAAAGACCTTGTTTTCTGGGAAGATAAGATGAAGCTGCTTTCAGATAAAGTTATAGTGACTACAAATGATGGTTCTTACGGAATGAAAGGGCTTGTTACTGATGCTCTTCAAAAGCTGATAGATGATGGTGTTAAGATAGATATGGTTATTACAGCAGGTCCTGTTCCTATGATGAAGGCTGTGGCAGAACTTACTAAAAAGTATGAAATTCCAACAGTTGCTTCTCTTAATCCTATAATGGTTGACGGAACTGGAATGTGTGGTGCGTGCAGGGTAACAGTTGACGGTGAGGTTAAGTTTGCCTGCGTTGATGGTCCTGAGTTTGATGCTCATAAGGTTGACTTTGACGAACTTATAAACAGGCTTAATATGTTTAAAACTCTTGAAGCTGAAGCTTTAAAAATGTTCCAGAAAAAACATTGTGGCTGTGGAAAGGAGTAAGCTATGGGAAAAAAGGAGATAAAAAAAGAAAGAATTCCTGTTCCAGAAAGACCTGCAGAAGAAAGAATTAAAGATTTTAAAGAGGTAAAGTTAGGTTACACTCCTGAACTTGCTATTGAAGAAGCTAAAAGATGTATCCAGTGTCCTACGGCACCGTGTGTTGAAGGATGTCCTGTTAGGGTTCCGATTCCTCAATTTATAAAGCTCATAGCAGAAGGAAAATTTGTAGAGGCAGCAAGAAAAATTAAGGAAGAGAATATTCTTCCCTCAATCTGCGGAAGGGTTTGTCCGCAGGAAGACCAGTGTGAGAAAGTTTGTGTTATCGGGAAAATAGGTCAGCCTGTAAATATTGGCGGGCTTGAAGCTTTTGCTGGAGATTATGAAGCAAGGATGGGTTCTGAAAAGATTGAAAAAGCTGAACCTACCGGTAAAAAGGTTGCTATAGTAGGTTCAGGTCCGGGTGGTATAACATGTGCTGTTGACCTTGCAAAGTTGGGGCATTCTGTAACTATTTTTGAAGCTCTTCATGAACCGGGTGGTGTTTTAATATATGGAATTCCTGAGTTTAGACTGCCAAATGAGATTGTTCACAGAGAGCTTGAAGCGCTTAAAGAACTTGGTGTTGAGATTAAGTTGAATTGTGTAATAGGAAAAACAAAAACTCTTGAGGAGTTAAGGAGGGAATTTGATGCTGTGTTTATAGCGTCAGGAGCGGGACTTCCTTATATGCTTAATATAGAAGGACTAAATCTGAATGGTGTCTATTCAGCCAATGAGTTTTTAACCCGTGTTAATCTTATGGGGGCTTATAGATTTCCTGAGTATGATACTCCTGTTTTTGCGGGTAAAAGGCTTGCTGTTATAGGTGGCGGAAATACTGCAATGGATGTCGCAAGAACTGCAAAAAGGCTTAAAGGTGTTGAAGAGGTTTACATAATATACAGACGTTCTGAAAAAGAGATGCCTGCAAGGGTTGAAGAGATACATCATGCAAAGGAAGAGGGAGTTATATTTAAAACTCTCACAAATCCTGTAAAGTTTATAGGAGAAAATGGTTGGCTTAAGGGAATTGAATGTGTGAGAATGGAGCTTTCTGAACCTGATGAGTCTGGAAGAAGAAGACCTGTGCCTATTGAAGGATCAAACTTTGTAATAGATGTTGAAACTGTTGTTCTTGCCATAGGGCAGGGACCAAATCCTATTGTTATGGAAGGTGTTGAGGGACTTGAGATAGGAAAGTGGGGACAGATTATTGTTGATCCTGAAACATGTCAAACGAGCCTTGAAGGTGTGTTTGCAGGTGGTGATGTTATTCATGGCGGTTCAACTGTTATTCAGGCTATGGGTGACGCGAGAAAAGCAGCAGCTGCAATTCACGAGTATCTCCTTGAAAAATAATTGTTTAAGGGGGAAAGGTTCCCCCTTATTTTTTAACTTCTTTTCCAATTTTTTCTTCAACCGATTTTATCTTTTGGATTAAGCGGTTGCTTCTCCCCTTTCTAATGTCAAACTTTACTGTGGAGTAAACTCTGTTACAATCTGGTTCAAGTTGCTGGTATGCCTTTTTCAGGATTTCAAGAGCCTCATCCATCGTTTCTGTTTCAAACACTGTTCCCATCGGAGTTAATTTGTATTCTACTCCTGACTCGTCTATCATCTTTATAATTCTGCTTACGTATTTACTTACACTTTCTCCCTTATCGGTAGGGAACATGGCAAATTCCACAAGTACTGACATTTTACACCTCCTCAATATTTGTAAAAAAAATGTAAAAATTTTTTTACTTCTGACTTGTAAAATTTTTGTAAAAATTATATAATCTCACAGTAGTAGCAAAGGATATTGCTATTTAACAGTTTAATTTAAAAATAGAATTTTTGAAATAAAAAAACCACTTTAAAGGAGGAAGGAGAATGGCAAAAAGGCCAACGATTATCTGGACAAAAGTTGATGAGGCACCTGCGCTGGCAACCTATTCTTTACTGCCAATTGTAAAGGCTTTTACAAAACCAGCAGGTGTAGATGTAGAGCTTAGAGATATTTCTCTTGCTGGTAGAGTTCTTGCACAGTTTGGAATTGTTCCTGATGACCTTGCTTACCTTGGTGAGCTTGTGTGGAAACCAGAGGCTAATATAGTTAAACTTCCAAATATTTCTGCTTCTCTTCCACAGCTTCTTGATACAATAAAGGAGCTTCAATCTCAAGGTTACGATATTCCAGATTATCCTGAGAATCCTCAGACAGAAGAGGAGAAAGAGATAAAAGCCAAGTATGACAGATGTATAGGTAGTGTTGTTAACCCAGTTTTAAGGCAGGGTAACTCTGACAGACGTATAGCTCCACCTGTTAAAGAGTATGCAAGGAAACATCCTCACAGAATGGGAGAGGTTTCTCCAAAATCTGAAAGCTATGTTGCTCACATGAAAAGTGGAGATTTTTATGAGCATGAAAAATCTGTAACGCTCCGTAAAGATACAAAATTAAGGTATGAGTTTGTTGATAAAGATGGCAATGTTACCGTTCTTAAAGAGATTGATGCCGGAATGGGTGATGTTATTGACGCTACATATATGAGCAGAAAGAGACTGAGAGAATTTTTTGATGAAGTTATAAACGATGCAAAAGAGAAGGACATTCTTTTCTCTCTTCACGTTAAAGCTACAATGATGAGGGTTTCTGACCCTGTAATTTTTGGTGATGCTATAAGAGTTTACTATAAAGAACTTTTTGAAAAGTTTGGGAAAGAGCTTGAAGAGATCGGTTTTGACCCTAACAGGGGATTATCAGACCTTGAAAAAAGACTTTCAAAGCTTCCACCTGAAAAGCAGGAGGAGATCAAAAAGACAATAGAAGAGATTTATAAAAAGCAACCAAGACTCTATATGGTAGATTCAGATCAAGGTATTACAAACCTTCACAGGCCAAACGATGTGATTATTGATGCTTCTGTTCCTGCTGTTATTAAAAACGGCCTTAAAGGATGGGGTCCATCAGGAGAAACTGATGATTGTGTTATAACTATTCCAGACCGTTCCTACGCGACAATGTACAGTGAGATTGTTGAAGATATAAAGGTTCGCGGTCAGTTTGATCCTACAAAGGTTGGAACTGTTCAAAATGTCGGTCTTATGGCTATGAAAGCTGAGGAGTACGGTTCTCACGATAAAACTTTCTTCCCATCATCTGACGGCGTAATAAGAGTTGTTGATGAAGATGGAAATGTTCTTCTTGAGCATGAAGTTGAGCAGGGAGATATTTATAGAAGCTGCCATACAAAAGATATTGCAATTCGTGACTGGGTTAAACTTGCTGTTAATAGGGCAAAAGAATCAGGATATCCAATAGTATTCTGGCTTGACTCTTTAAGAGCTCACGACAGAGAGCTTATTGAAAAAGTTAAAGAAGAACTTCAAAAGTATGACCTTTCCGATGTTGAGTGGTACATAAAAGCTCCAAGAGAAGCTATGAAATTTACACTTGAAAGATTTAGAAAAGGTGAAGGGACAATTGCTGTTACTGGAAACGTTCTAAGAGACTACCTTACAGACCTTTTCCCAATTATTGAGGTTGGAACAAGTGCAAGGGCTCTCTCTATTGTTCCTGAGATTGCCGGTGGCGGTCTTTTTGAAACTGGTGCTGGTGGTTCTGCTCCTAAGCATGTTCAGCAGTTTGTTAAGGAAGGACATCTTAGATGGGATTCACTTGGAGAGTTTCTTGCTCTTGTAGAATCTTTAAAGCTTGCATACAAACAGGCTGGCGGAGATAACAAGAAAATTCTTGTTGTTGCAGAGGCTCTTTCAAAAGCTGCAAGTAAATATCTTGATAACGATAAGACTCCTAAAAGAAAGGTTGGGCAGCTTGATACAAGAGGTAGCCACTACTGGCTTGCTCGTTACTGGGCTGAGGAGCTTGCTGCTCAAACAGAAGATGCAGAACTTGCAAAAATCTTTGAACCTGTAGCTGCTGCTCTTGTTGAGAATGAAGAGAAAATTCTTGGTGAGATTGATGCTACTCAAGGTAAGCCTCAGGATATCGGCGGATACTATAATCCTGACGATGCAAAGGCTGAAGCTGCAATGAGGCCAAGCAAAACTCTTAATGAAATTATTGACTCTCTTCTAAATGGATAAGTTTGTGGAGAGAAAAGATGTTAAAAATTTGATAATATACGGGGGTGCGCTTTTAGGGCGCACCTCTTTGATTTTAAAGAACTTCTAAGGAGGAAACAGTATGGCTCAGAGGGCGATTAGAGAGTATGATGCCAAAAGAATGCTTTTTAACCACTGGTCTGAATACTTTGATGGAGATTTTAAGTATGACTTTAAATCTGTTTTAATTACTCCAGAGACAGACCTTGATAAACTTCCAGAACACCATCCGTGGCTTTTACACATGCCTCTTGTTGCAAAACCTGACATGCTTTTTGGTAAAAGGGGTAAGCTTGGTCTTGTTCTTTATAAAAAGGAGAAACCGGGAGATGTTACATGGGAAGATGTAAAGAAATGGATAAAGGAAAAAATGTCTGAACCGGTAACAATTAAAGGACAGACAGGTTATCTTACCCATTTTATTGTTGAACCTTTTATTCCTCACGATGAAGAGTATTACATAGCTATGACTATGGAAAGGGAAGGAGACAAGATATTTATGTCTGCCCATGGTGGTATAGATGTTGAAGAAAACTGGGATAAAGTTGTTGAAGTCTTCATTCCCGCTCTTGCGACAGATGATGAAATTAAAAAGCTTATAAGAGAGAATGTACCTGCTGATATAAAAGATAAAGATAAATATGCAAACTTTGTTGAAAAACTTTACAACTTCTTTAGAGACCTACACTTCACATATCTTGAAATCAACCCCCTTGCAATGACGGGAACTCAGGTATATCCGCTTGATTTTGTTGCAAGACTTGATGACACAGCTCAATTTGTTGCAGGAAGAAAGTGGGGAGATATTGAGTTTCCGGCAGGATTTGGTGGAGAGCTCAGCCCTGAAGAAAAGTATATTAAAGAGATGGATGAGAAATCCGGTGCATCTTTAAAACTTACAATTTTAAATCCTGAAGGAAGAATCTGGACCCTTGTTGCTGGTGGTGGAGCGTCTGTTGTTTATGCTGATACCATTGCTGACCTTGGATATGTTAATGAGCTCGCAAACTACGGTGAGTATTCTGGTAACCCTTCAAGAACAGAAACAAGGGAATATGTTAAGACCGTATTTGACCTTATGACAAGAAACAAGCATCCAGAAGGAAAGCCGAAGATTCTTATTATCGGTGGTGCTATTGCTAACTTTACAGATGTTGCTAAAACATTTGCCGGGATAATTGATGCTATGCAGGAGTATGCGGATAAGCTAAGAGATGTTGGTGTTAGAATCTATGTAAGACGCGGTGGTCCAAACTATGAGCTTGGACTAAAGCAGATTAAAGAAGCTGCTGAGAAATTAGGCCTTCCGATAGAGGTTTATGGACCAGAAACTCATATCACAGCCATTGTTAGTAAAGCATTAACAGACAATAAGTAACTTTAAAGGAGGGAATAGAATGGCAAAGCCTGATTACATTCTTTTTGATAGAGACACAAAAGCTATTTTCTGGAACTTAAACAGAAATGCGATTCAGAGGATGCTTGATTACGATTTTCTTGTTGGTAGGAGTCCAAGTATCACAGCTATAGTAGCTCCAACACAGAACAGGAAATTTGAAAAGTTTTTCCACGGCACAAAAGAGATTATGATTCCTATTTATAAATCAACAACAGAAGCTGCTCAGGCTCATCCGGAAGCTGATGTTCTTGTAAACTTTGCTTCATTTAGAACAGCCTACAATGTGACAATAGAAGCCATCAATATTCCTACAATAAGAACAATAGCCATCACTGCAGAGGGTATTCCTGAAAGATTTGCAAGGGATATGGCTCTCAAGGCAAGAAAGGCAGGTAAAGTTATTATAGGACCTGCTACTGTTGGTGGTATAGCAGCTGGAGCATTTAGAATAGGTAATGCAGGTGGAACTATCGAAAATATTGTTAAATCAAAGCTTCACAGACCTGGTTCTGTTGGTCTTGTAACCCGTTCAGGCGGTCTTTTCAATGAGCTTTCAAATGTTATAGCAAGGAATGCTGACGGTATAGTTGAAGGAATTGCAATCGGTGGAGATAGATTCCCGGGCTCTGACTTCCTTGATCATCTTATAAGATTCCAGAAAAACCCACAGGTTAAGTTTATGATTATGCTTGGTGAGCTTGGTGGTGATCTTGAGTACAGGGTTGTTGAAGCATTAAAAGATGGAATTATCACAAAACCTCTTATTGCATGGTGTATAGGTACAATATCAAAGCACTTTGCCGGAGAAGTTCAGTTTGGTCATGCTGGTGCTAAAGCCGGTGCTGATATGGAAACAGCTGATGCTAAAAATGCTGCTCTTCGTGCTGCTGGTGCACTTGTTCCAAACTCTTTTGATGAGTTTCCAGAGCTTATTAAAGGAGTTTATGAAGATCTTAAAGCTAAAGGTCTTATCGGGGAAATTGAAGAGCCTGAGATTCCTGAAATTCCTGAAGATTATGCGAAACTTGTTAAAGCTGGAAAGGTTAGAAAGCCGACAAACTTTATCTGTACAATTTCAGATGATAGAGGCGAGGAAGCTACATACTGTGGTGTACCTATAAGTGAAGTTGTAGAAAGAGATTTCTCCATTGCTGATGTTATAGGTCTTCTTTGGTTTAAGAAGAAGTTTCCGCAGTGGGCTTCCAAATTTATAGATATGGTTATTAAAGTTGTTGCTGATCATGGTCCCTGTGTTTCCGGTGCTCACAACGCTAAAGTAACTGCAAGGGCTGGTAAGGATTTAATGTCAGCACTTGCTACAGGTATTTTGACAATAGGACCAAGGTTTGGTGGTGCTATTGATGGTGCTGCTAAATACTTTAAGTTTGCAAAAGAGCAGGGAATGGATCCGTTTGAGTTTGTTGATTACATGAAAAATGTTGAAAAGATACCTATTCCAGGTATCGGACACAGAATTAAATCAACAAAGAACCCTGATAAAAGGGTAGAGCTCCTTAAAAACTTTGCAAAAGAGAATTTCCCATCAACTGAACTTCTTGATTATGCTCTTGAGGTTGAGAAGGTTACCACATCTAAAAAAGAGAATCTCATTCTTAACGTTGATGGAACAATAGGTGTTCTTCTTGTTGATATGTTCAGGAATCTTGGATATTCAGATTCTGAAATAGATGAGCTTATTAATGCTGGTGCTTTCAACGCTTTCTTCGTTCTTGGAAGGTCTATCGGGTTTATAGGTCATATTCTTGATGAGAAAAGGCTTGCAATGCCTCTTTACAGACATCCTATGGATGATGTTCTTTACGATGTTAAAAGACCTGAAGGATTATAAAATTTGTTCTTTGTTGACTTTAGAAGATGAAAGGGGGCTGTAAAGCCCCCTTTTTTTATTTATCAAAAATTTAAAGAAAAAGTTAATGGAAATTTTTGTTTATTTTGCCCCTTGGCACTTTACTAATCAAAAACTTACATTTTAATTGAAAATTACTTGCAATTACCTCATATTGATATATATTTATATACGACGAAAAAAAATAACAACCGAAAGGAGGTTGAAATGGAAGAAAGAAAGGGAATGCCACTTCTTGGTGATAAGTTTCCTGAGCTTGAAGTTGTTACAACACATGGTCCTATGAAGTTGCCAGAAGCTTTTAAAGGTAAGTGGTTTGTACTTTTTAGCCATCCAGCTGACTTTACACCAGTTTGTACAACTGAGTTTGTGGCTTTTCAAAAGAAAATGGATGAGTTTAAAAAGCTTAACTGTGAACTTATAGGTCTTAGTATTGACCAGGTTTTCTCTCACATCAAGTGGGAAGAGTGGATTGAAGAAAAGCTTGGAGTTAAGATTGAATTTCCAATAATTGCTGATAATGTGGGAAATGTGTCAAAAGAGCTCGGGCTTATCCATCCGGGTAAAGGTTCAACAACTGTAAGGGCTGTGTTTATCGTTGATCCAGAGGGTGTTATAAGACTTATTATCTACTATCCACAGGAGTTTGGAAGAAATATAGATGAGATCGTAAGGGCTGTTAAGGGACTTCAGGTTTCTGATGCAAATGGTGTTGCTCTTCCGGCAAACTGGCCAAATAACGATCTTATCGGCGATAAAGTTATAGTTCCACCAGCAACTGATGTTAAGACTGCAAAAGAGAGACTTGAGCAGGCAGAAAAGGGTGAAATTGAGTGCTTTGACTGGTGGCTATGTTGCAAAAAGTTATAAATAAAAATTGATAAGGGGGATTAATCTCCCCCTATTTCGTTTAACAGTTCTTCAGGTGTAACAACGGCTGTTCCAAGTTTCCCTACAACAATTCCCCCTGCGATGTTTGCAATCTCTGTTGCTTCTTTAACCGTTGCTCCGGCAGTTAGTGAAAGAGTAAATACACTTATAACTGTATCTCCTGCTCCTGTAACGTCAAATACCTGCTTTGCTTTTGCAGGTACGTGGTATTTAACATCTTTTCCTATAAGGCTCATTCCTTTTTCACTGCGGGTTATAAGTGCGTAATTGCATTTAAATTTTTCTATTATGAGTTTGCCGGCTTCTTCACTGTCTTTATCTGTTTCTGGATATATACCGACTGCCTGACAGGTTTCTTTTTTATTTGGTGTCATTGCTGTGATATTTCTGTATATTGGAAAGTTTCTCTCTTTAGGGTCAAGAGTTATTGGTATATCCTGTTTTTTCACTTTTTCTGTATATTTAAAAAGTTCTTCTGTTATAACACCTTTACCGTAATCTGAGATTATTATTCCGTCAAAGTTTTCAAAATTATCTAAAAAAGTTTCTATCACCTTTTTTAATGTGCTGCCTGTAAGGTACTCTTTTGATTCCCAGTCAACCCTTAAAAGTTGTTGTGCTCCAGCTATTATTCTCGTTTTAACCGTTGTAGGTCTATTAAAATCTTCTATTATGAACGAAGTATCTACTTTGTTACTTTTAAGAAGATTTTTTAAAATAGAACCTCTATCATCATCACCAACCACTCCAAGCATTGCTACTTCTGCACCAAGAGAAACTAAGTTGGCTGCTACGTTTGCCGCTCCCCCCGGTTTTATGTCTGTTTTTGCTGCTTCTACAACGGGGACAGGTGCTTCGGGAGATATTCTTTCAACTTTTCCAAAAATATATTCATCTATCATAAGGTCGCCGATAACAAGAATTTTTTTATTTTGAAAATTTTTTATTATTTTTTTCATTGAACCTCCGCAAAGAAGTGATAGGAGAATGATACCAGATAGATGACTGATTTGCGGAGAGAAATCTGATGGTGCGGGAGGCGGGATTTGAACCCGCACGCCCGTAAGGGCACTGCCCCCTCAAGACAGCGCGTCTGCCGATTCCGCCACTCCCGCAGAACCTGCGTAGCAACTAATATAGGCTTACGATTCTCCTGTGTCAAGGAGTATCTATCAAATTTTCAACAATAATTCTTATATCTTTTTCTGCAGGTATTCTTGGAAGGTTTCCCATAAGGAATCTTTTTGCCATGGCAAGGGAAACAAAGTTTCCTATATCACTCTCTGAAACGCCGAAAGAGCGTAAACTTTCAGGTTTTCCAAGGAATTTCAAAAAGCTTTCGATTTCTGATAAAACAGTTTCAAAATTTTCTGTTTTAAAACCGAAAGCTTTACCGATTTCAACAATCTCTCTTTCGGCTGCCAGTCCGTAAAATTTTAAGACAGGAACAAGAAACATGGCGATTGCAAGTCCGTGAGGAACATCGTACATAACTCCTAAAATGTGTGCAAGGGTGTGAACGAGTCCTGCACCAGCATCAGTTATCGCCATTCCACCAAAGAGACTGCCAAGCATTACCTTCTCTCTTGCTTCTATATCTTTTGGATTTCCGTATGCACGGGGAAGATACTGACCGATAAGTTTTATTCCTTCAAGTGAATAAAGTTTTGATATGGGTGTTGCTCTTTTTGAAACGAACGCTTCTATACAGTGGCTTAAAGCGTCTATTCCGGTGTTTGCTGTAACGTGTTGTGGCATTGTTACTGTTAGTTCAGGGTCATCGATGGAAAGAACAGGAAATATGTAACTGCTTATTATAGGTGCTTTTTTCCACTCTTTTTTGTTTGTTAAAACTGCGTAAGGAGTAACTTCTGAACCTGAGCCTGATGTTGTTGGAACTGCAACGATTGGTACGGTGGGGTTTTTGAAGCATTCAGGTACCCCTATAAACTCTTCTATCTCTCCTTCATTTTTCAGTGCTCCTGCTACGACTTTTGCAAGGTCAAGGACGCTTCCTCCTCCTATTGCAATAATGGCGGTAGGATTGAACTGTTGAAGTTTGCTTTTAAACTCTTTGGCTGTTTCTACAGAAGGGTCCTGCGGTACACCGCTGAAAACCTCTACAGTTTCAAACTGCTTTTTTAAGTAGTCAATGTACCCGTTCTTTATGGCGGATTTTCCGCAAATGATGGCAATTTTATCTGTATCAATTTTTAGCTGTTCTATCTCCTCTTTAATTTTTAAAAACGTTTTTCTTCCGAAAACGGTTTTTGTAGGCATAAAATGTTTAAATACTTTCATTTTTCTCCCCTTTTATCCTTTTAACAGTTCGTATGTTCCAAGAAAAATCAGGACAAAATTTGCAATTACGGTTATCTCTTTTTCAAAGCTCTGAAGCTTTGGTAATACCCTTTTGTTTCCAAATATAAGTGCTACAACGTTCCACATGACAAAACTTGTTATTACTATTTCAAAGCCGAATAAAAATTTTACTGGAATAGATGTTTCTGGAGGTATAAGCTGGGTAAAAACTCCAAGTAAAATCAAGGGAAGTTTAGGGTTTAAAATGTTGCAGAAAAATCCCTCTTTTATGCTGTTAAACTGCTTTTCTGTTTTTTCTATTTTTATCCCTGAAGCTTTTTTTATACTTAAAAGTCCTGAAATGCCTATATAGATGATGTATAGTGCTCCTATAGTTTTTACGATTTTAAAAAGCAGCGGGTTTTGTGAAAGTATGGCTATCCCAAGGATGGCTGTGGTTGTGTGGATGGTAAGTCCTGCAGTTATTCCAAGGTTTGTAGAAAATCCCTCTTTAAAGCCTCCGTTTATGGTGTTTCTTAAAACGAGGACAAAATCTGGCCCCGGTGTAAGAAGAAGAAGAGTCCAGATTACGAACAAAGATATGGCCGTTTCTATCATTCGTTTGCCTCTATGAGCTTTTCACACTCGCCTATATTGTTGAATATAAAGTCAGGTCTTAAATGCGGTTCTATTGTTTCAAGAATATCGGGACTTTTGTACTTTCCTGAAAGAACAAAAACTGTTTTAAATCCAACTGCTTTTTTCCCTCCTGCAAGGTCTGAGAAGGGGTCATCGCTTACCATAAACACATTTTCCGGATTTTTAATCCCGAGCATTTCAAATGCTTTATCAAAGTATAGCTTTGACGGTTTTCCAAAAGATGTGATATTACAGTTTCCTGCATAAGAAAGACAGGTGGCTATTGCACCGACACTGGGGCTTACAAGACCGTCTTTATCAAGGATTATTCTGTTCATGTGGTATGAGAAAAGTTTTGCTTTGTTTATTACAAGTGCTGATGTTGCTGTTTTTAACTTTTTAAAATCTACTGCTTTATCCCTGCCAACAACTACTGCATCAACCTTGTAGTCATCTTCAACAGCTATTCCGTTTTCTATGAAGAATTCTTTTATTTTTTCTGTTCCAAGAAAATAGATAGACTTTATATTTTCCTTTTTCAGAATTTCTACCGCCATAAATGAAGGAGACAGTAGTTTTCCCTCGTTCACATTAAATCCTTTATTTTTAAGTATATTTATAAGTTCATAAGGTTTTTCTGTTGAATTGTTTGTAGCAACTATCCACGGAATCCCAAGTTTGTCAAGTTTTTCCGTAAAATCAAGAGCTTCGGGAAAAGGAGTATAGGATTTATCTTTAACAAGTGTGCCTTCAAGGTCAAGGAGAAAACCGATTTGCATAAACTCCTCCGTTGTTAATAGTCCTCTATTAACTTTATTCTTTCTTCGGGGGTTATAATCTGTGTTATTTTTATTCCATACTGGTCTTCAACTATATAAAGCTCTCCTTTAGCAATAAGTTTTCCGTTTACTTTTATGTCAACAGGTTCACTTATATATCTGTCAAGTTCAACGATACTGTTAGGGTGAAGGTTAAGAATCTCTTCTAGTTTCATCTCTGTGCTGCCTATTTCAACCGATATTTCTACAGGGATGTCTGCAAGCAGTTCCATCTTTTCAAGTTCAGGACAGGCTACTGCCTGACTGCTTTTTTCCTCTTCAAACGCTTTTGACCAATCATCCATAATGTCAGCAGGAGTTTCTTCTTCATTTCCTTTTTCTTCAGGTTTATTCTCTTCCTGCTGGTTTAAAGCCTGCTCCCATTCTTTTGCAAGTTCTTCTTGTGAAGGTTCACTGCTGTTTATCTCTTGATTTTCCTGATTCTGTTGGTTTTGATCTTTCTCTGCCATTATCGTCCCTCTCAAAAGCTATCTCTTTTATAAGAGCTGCATATTTATCTCTCATTTTACCCATTTTTGCTTTAAATTTTGGTTTGTCTTCAACATAAACAAGTAGCAGGTCGTCCTTTCTTGTTGAAAGCTGTATCTCATCACCAACTTTCCAGTTTATAAGGTCTTTGACTTTTATTCTTTTTCTTTCAAGTTCAAGGTGTATTGAAAGATTTAGATGTTCAATTTTTTTGATAAGTTCTTTGTCCCATATAGGGTCTTTTTTTGTAAATCCTGTTTCTGAAAATATCATCTCTTTTATAGGAAGGAATAGATCTTGAGGAAAGCAGAAGAAAAATGGAGCTTCATATCCTTCAATATCCATATTACATTGAACAACTATAACTTTATCGTTTGGTGAAACTATTCGTGCAAGAGTGGGATTTAATTCTATAGATTTCAATTTTACTTCTACAGGGTAAAAGCCTTTCCATATATCTTCAAATGAAGATAGGGCGATTTCAACAAAGTCGCTTATGATTCTTGTTTCAAGCCTTGTAAAATCCCTCCCTTCCACTTTAAACGGTTTTGCTGGGCCGCCAAACATAACACTTATAATTACAAAAACAAGTCTTGAGTCAAGAACGAAAAGGAAGTTTTCTTTTAATGGTTTCATGGAGACAATGCTGTAACTTGATGGAAGTGGGATTTTGGACATGAAATTTTCAAATTTGGTTATATAAATACTGTCTTTATTTACCATTGAAATTCTTGGCACCAACCCTCTTATTCTTTCACTAAACACCTTTATCCATCTTTCAAAAATTATTTCAAGACCGGGAATGTCTCCCTTTTTTATATGTTCCAGCTCAGAAAAATCAAAAGGCCTTATCTTTTCTTCCTGCGTCTTAGTTTCTGTACTTTTGTCTTCTCCAAGTAAAGCATCTATTTCATCTTGAGAAAGAAAATCTTCTGCCACATTTCCTCCGTTCTACCTATAACATCTCTTCACTACCACCTATATCTATTTTACCCTCTGCTGCAAGCTGTTTTATGACCATAATAATTTTCTTCCGTGCTTTTTCAACATCAGATTTTCTAACAGGTCCAAGGGCTTCCATATCTTCCATAAGCATCTGAGCGGCACGTTTTGACATGTTTGAAAGGAATTTATTAACAATTTCTTCCGGTGCTCCTTTTAATGCAAGTATAAGATCATTTTTGTCAACAGCTTTGAGAATTTCAATAATGGCTCTATTATCAAGTTTAAGTATATCTTCAAACTTAAACATTCTTTCTTCTATTGAATCTGCAAGACTTTCGTTTTCTTTTCGTATGTCTTCAAGTATTTCAGTCGCAAGCTCTTTAGGGAGAGCGTTTACTATTTCAGCTGCTATATCTACTCCACTCAAGGTTTGTTCTTTTCCAGCTCCCACAGTTACTAACTCCTCTTCAAGAGCTTCAGTTACAAGTTTTAAAGTGTTTGTTGATATCTTTTCAAGAGTTGCAAGACGCTTGATAACTTCATCTCTAACGTTGGTTACTCCAAGTCTTTTTGGAAGATATTGAATTACCTCTGCTGCTTTTTGAGGTTTAAGTTGTGAAAGGACGATGGCTATAATTTGAGGGTGTTCTTTTTCTATTAACTTTGCTATGAATTTTGCGTCAAGCTTTTCAAGTTCCTTGAACACCATTTTCTTATTTTCTGCAAACATTGTACTTTCAAGAAGCTCTTTGTATTTTTCTGGAGGAAGTGCCTTTTCAAGAAGTTTTCGTAAGTTATCCGGGGCAACCTTAAGAGGAGCAAGTTGAGTTAATTTTCCATAAGCTTCTTCAAGTACGAGCTTAACCATTTCTTTGTTTACTGTGCCAAGTGAAAACATTGCTTTTACAAGCTTTTCTATTTCATGTTCTTTTAATTTTTTTAAAACATTTGCCGCTTCTTCTTCAGGTAATGTTAAAATAAGGATAGCTGCTTTTTGGGTTCCTGTAATTCTACCTGTTGATTTAACTTCTTCAGGTTTAGTTTGGGTGTTTTCAGCCATAATTCACCTGTTTTTCTGCTTTTGATTTCGAACATTATACCAGTTTTTGCGTATTGGATGTAAAAGAGTATTATAGTTTAGCACTTTATTTTTTGTTAGGAGAGAGGTAACTATGCCTATACTGATATCAGGAGTTGTTTCAGAAAAGAGATTATTACGGGAACTTAAAAAGCTTGGTTTAACAAAGCATGATGTAAGAAAGTTTTATTTTGCCAATACAAGTGCTCTTGTTTATTTGAAAGATGAATCCATGTGTAAAGTATATGAGGATCTTGTGCCGGATGAAAAAACGGAAGAGGAGATAAAAGCTGTTCACCAGTATGTTGAAAAATTTAAATATTTGATTGATGTTGAACGTTTGGCTGAGATGGAGTTTCAAGAGGAAGAGATCCGAAGACTTTCAGGAAGAGAGAGAGAGCTTCTTGGAAGGGCGATACTTGACCTTAAAGGTTCAAAAGCTGGTATGAAGTTTCATCTTCATCTTGTTAGATTCTGGAGAGAAAAACCTATTGAAACAGAGATAGGTACAGGAGATATTGTACTTGTTAGCAGGGGAAATCCTCTTAAAAGTGATCTTCTTGCAACTGTTTTAAGAGTAACAGAAAAAACTGTTCTTGTCGCTTTTGATAATAAACCTCCTCAGTGGGTTTTTAAAAAAGGTGTTCGTATAGACCTTTATGTGAACGATATAACATTTAAAAGAATGGAAGAGAACCTTGAAGAGGTTAGACACGCTTCTGGAAGGAAAAGAGAATTAAGAAATATTATATTAGATCTTCTTTCTCCTTCTCCTGCAGGGAAGGAAAGTTTTACTCCCATTGATAGAAGATTGAATGAATCTCAAAAAACTGCCGTTTCAAGGAGCCTTGCCTCTCCCGATTTTTATCTTATTCATGGACCGCCGGGAACGGGAAAAACAAGTACGGTTACAGAACTTATAGTTCAGCTTGTTAAAAGGGGAAATAAAGTCCTTGCGACGGCGGATTCAAATATTGCAGCGGATAATCTGCTTTTTAATTTATCAAAGCATAAAGGTTTGAAACTTGTGAGAATTGGACATCCTGCAAGAGTGCTTGAGGAGCTTGAGAAGTTTTCAATATTTGCACTTTTTGAAGAGCATGAGAAAAGCAAAATTATCAGGGAAGGCTGGGAGAAGGTAAGAGAGCTTATAGAAAAAAGGGAGCAGTATCTTAAACCTGTGCCGTCTCTCAGAAGAGGGATGAGTGATGAGGAGATAATTCATCTTGGCAAGAAAGGAAAATCTTTTAGGGGAGTGCCTGCAAAGAAAATTAAATCAATGGCTAACTGGCTTCTTGCAAATTATGAGATAGATATACGAATCAATGCCCTTAAGGAGATGGAAAAGCATCTATTTAATGAAATAATTGCAGATGCAGATGTTGTTGTTTCAACCAACTCAATGGTAAAGTCAGAACTTCTTGAAGGTTTTGAATTTGATGTTGCAGTAATTGATGAAGGTAGCCAGCAGGTGGAACCTTCAACACTTATTCCTATAATGAGAGCTAAAAGGTTTTTTATTGCAGGAGATCATAAGCAGCTTCCTCCAACAGTTACAAGTGAAGAGGCGAAAGAGCTTGAAAGAACGCTTTTTGAGAGGTTGATTCAGTCTCATAAAAATCTATCCTCTATGTTAACTGTTCAGTATAGAATGAATGAAAAGATTATGAGGTTTCCTTCTGAAGAGTTTTATGACGGAAAACTTGTGGCTGATGAAAGTGTGAAAAATCACACTCTTGCTGATTTTGAGCTTGATTCCCCTCCTGGAAGTTATAAAGATATTCTTGATGTTGCTCAACCTGTTGTATTTGCTGATACATCAAATATAAACGCTTTTGAATTTAAACCTTCTGGAAGTACTTCTTATGAGAACTATGAAGAAGCGATTATCTGCGTAAAACTTGTTTCAGCGCTGCTTAATATGGGACTTGATAGAAAAGATATAGGAGTAATTACACCTTATGCTAATCAGGTTAAATTGATAAAGGAACTTCTAACAGAGAGAGAAATTAAGGTTGAGGTTAATTCTGTTGATGGATTTCAAGGAAGAGAAAAGGAAGTGATAATCATCTCTTTCGTTAGGTCAAATGAGGAAGGAGAGATAGGCTTTTTAAAGGATGTGAGAAGGCTTAATGTTGCTATTACACGGCCAAAAAGAAAACTTATAGCTATAGGTAACAGTAAAACGCTTTCAACATTTCCTGTTTACAGGCGATTTTTAGACTACGTTAAAAAAGAAGGTAATTTTGTTGTTCTTGATTAATGGAGGGAAGTGTGAAGATAGCGTATTTTAGAAGGATGTGTCCTAACTGTGGAGGCATTATTGGAGATGATAGATTGTCTCTTGGCCTTGTATGTGAGAAGTGTCTTCCAGATGCAGAGAAAGAGATTACTATTAGGGAACTTTGCTCCATCTTAAAAAAGAAATCTAATGAAATCAAAAAACTTTGTGATGTGGAAAGCTTTGTTAATGAATTTCAAGAATTTTTTAAAGAGAAAACTGGCTTTTCTCCATGGTCTCTACAGATTGTATGGGCTAAAAGAGTTGCCCTTGGCCGCTCTTTTTCCCTGATAGCTCCAACAGGAATAGGTAAAACCACATGGGGTATAGTAGCATCTGCATTTCTTGAAGGTAGATCTTATATAGTTGTCCCGACTAAAATTCTTGTAGAGCAGATATTTGAAAGAGTTTCTGCTATTACTGACAAAAATGTTCTTGCATATACAGGGAAAAAGAGAGAAAAAGAGAAAATTTTTCAAGGAGAGTTTGATGTTTTAATAACTACTACAAATTTTCTCTATAGAAATTATGAAAAGATTCCTTCCAATTTCAAATTCATTTTTATTGACGATGTTGATTCTGTTTTAAAAAGTGGAAAGAATATAGATAAAATTTTAAAAGTTGCAGGATTTTCAGATGATGCTATTTCTACTGCTCTTGAAGTTATAACTCTTAAAAGTAAACTGGCATCTGTTAAAGATGAAAAGATAAGGGAAAGACTTTTAAAAAAAATAGCTTTCCTTGAAAAGAAGCTTGATTCTTTAAAAAAAAGAGTTGATACTGTTCTTGTCGTTTCTTCCGCAACATCTTCTCCAAAATCAAAACGAGTAAAGCTTTTCCGTGAACTTCTTGATTTTGAAGTTGGAAAAGTTTCAACAACTCTCAGGAATGTTGAAGATGTAGTTGTTTTGCCAGAAAAAGATATTTTAGAAGAAGGAATTAATTTTATTAAAAAATATGGAAAAGGAGTTTTTGTCTTTATAACTGAAGTGTGGGGGAAAGAGTTTGTTAATAATGTTGTTGATCTTTTAAATAGTAATGGCATTAGGGCTGTTTCTTATGAAAATTTTTCTGTTGAAAACTATGATGATTTCAGGAAAGGTAAAATAGAAGCTGTAGTTGGTATTGCCAGTTATAAGAATCCTCTTGCTCGTGGAATAGATATTCCAGATGCTGTAAGATATGCTGTTTTTCTTGGTGTTCCAGGGATGAAATTTTTGGTGGATTTCTCTCTCGCACCACAAAAGCTTTTTTCCATTATTCTTGCCTGTCGTGAATTCCTTGATGCTGAGAAAGTGGTTTTTTATTTAAATTACTTAAGAAAGTATAGATTTATGAAGGAAGAGGAGGTGGAAAAATATCCTGCATTAAAGAGCAAGCTGGAAGAGATATCCACTTATCTAAAAGAGAAGTTTGCAGATTCTGAATTTATTAAGAAACTTAAAGAGAGTGATTCTGTTTTTCTTACACAGGAAGATGGAAATTTGTATCTGATAGTGGGAGATGCTGTTGGTTATATTCAGGCTTCTGGCAGGACTTCAAGAATGTTTGCAGGAGGATTAACTAAAGGTGTATCCTTCCTTTTGGTTGATGATTTGAAAGCTTTTAATTCTTTAAGGAAAAGAGTTTCTATCCTTTATAAGGATATGGAATTTAAAGTATTTGCCAACAAGAAAGGGATAGATTTTGCCAATAGGAAAGGGTTGTCTTTAATAGATGAAGAAAGTCTTAAAAAGATTTTTGCTGAAGTTGATAAAGATAGGGAAAGAGTGAAAAGGATTTTGAAAGGTGAACTTGCCTGTGAGAGTCGCGAGCTTGTTAAAGCAACGCTTGTTGTTGTGGAGTCTCCGCATAAAGCCAGAACTATAGCTTCCTTTTTTGGTACACCTATGAGAAGAAGAATTGGAGATATAGATGTTTATGAAGTAAGTAGCGGAGATAGACTTTTTGCCATTACAGCTTCAAAGGGACATCTTTTTGATTTATCGGTGAAAGATGGAAGGTGGGGAGTTGTTGAGGAGAACAGTAGGTTTTTAACCGTTTACGATACCATTAAAAGGTGTTCTGTCTGTGGATATCAAACTGTAGAAGGATTCTGTCCGAAATGTAAAAAGAATGCTGATATTGACAGAAAAGAGACAGTAGAAGCTTTGAGAGATACTGCTATAGAGATTGATGAGATATTTGTTGCTTCAGACCCTGATACTGAAGGAGAGAAAATAGCGTGGGATGTTGGGATAAACTTAAAACCTCTGCATAGAAATGTGAAAAGAGCGGAATTTCATGAAATAACTCCGAAAGCGTTTATAACTGCTGTTAATAATCCGAGAAATGTTGATATAAATCTTGTTAAAGCTCAGCTTGTAAGGAGAGTTGCTGATAGATGGGTAGGTTTTTCTTTAAGTCAAAATTTACAGAAATTTTTTGGAAAAAAATGGCTTTCGGCAGGGAGAGTTCAAACTCCAGTTCTTGGATGGGTTATAGAAAGAGCTGATAAAAGTAAGGAAAAGAAGAAGAAGATTCTGTTAGTTCATACAGATATTCTTTCAATTACTTTTGAGAAAGTAAAGGAGATTTTTGACGGCGAGCATTATTTAAAGTTTAAACTTATTGAGAGAGGAATTGAAGAAAAGAATCCATTTCCTCCGTTTAACACAGGAGAACTGATAAAGGCAGCTTCCTATGAACTTAATTTTTCTGCTGATGAAACTATGAATCTTGCTCAGGAACTTTTTGAGCTTGGTTTTATTACTTACCATCGGACCGATTCTATAAGGGTGTCCTCTGCCGGAATATCTGTGGCGAAAGAATATATATGTAGTAAGTTTGGTGAAGAGTTTTTTAAACCGAGAGTTTGGGGTGAAGGTGGAGCTCATGAGTGTATCAGGCCGGTTAGACCTTTATCTGTTGATGAGATAAGGACATCTCTTATTTTTTCTTCTGTTTCCCTTTCTATAAAACATTTAAAGCTGTATGACCTTATCTTCAGAAGGTTTATGGCATCTCAGATGAGAGCTTTTGAAGTGAAATATTTTGATTATAAGTTTATCCTTGAGCCTGAGAATCTTGAAAAAGAGGAGAGATTTTATGGAGAAATTGTGAAAAATGGATGGAATTTGATTCTTCCTGTTATTCTTCCTCAAATTCCCAAAAATTTATTTGAGGAAGGAAAGATAAAAATACAGTTTCTTGAGGTGAAAGAGATACCAGTTGTTTATCCATTTACTCAAGGGGAACTTGTTGAGGAGATGAGAGAAAGAGGAATAGGAAGGCCTTCCACCTATGCCAAGATAGTTCAAACTCTTCTTGATAGAAAGTATGTTGTTGAGAGAGGTAAATTTTTGTATCCAACTTCCCTTGGAAGAAAAGTTTTTCAATATCTTTCTACAAATTTTCCTGATTATGTAAGTGAGGAGTTTACAAGAGAGCTTGAGAATCTTATGGACAGAGTGGAGAGAGGGGAAGTTGATTATCAAAAAGTAATAAAGGAGCTTAAAGCTGTTCTCAAGTTTGCTGAGATTATAGCTATGGAGGAAACAGTTGACAGGTAAAGATGTTCTTGTTGGTTTTAGTGGAGGTGTTGATAGCTTTTATACCTGCCATCTTTTAAAGGAGAAGGGTTATAAAGTTTATCCTGTTCTTTTCAGGTTTTCAGGAAAGGAGAATCTTGAAAAGGCAAAGTATTATGCTGAGAAACTGGGACTTAAGTTAAGCATTATAGATTACAGAGAGTTGTTTTATGAGAAAGTAATAAAGCCTTTTATAGAATACTATAGAAACGGCTTAACACCAAATCCTTGCGTCGTTTGTAATAGGGATATGAAGATAAAAATGCTCTACAATCTTTCAGAAGAACTTGGGATAAAAAATATTGCCACGGGACATTACGCAAGGACTGAATTTTCAGAAGATTTTCAAAAAAAACTTATTTTCAGGGGAGTTGAAAAAGGAAAAGAACAATCTTATTTCCTGGCAACAATTTTGCCGGAATTTATAGAAAAGTTAATTTTTCCACTTGGAGAGTTTACAAAGAAAGAGGTAATTGAGAAGGCAAAAGCTCTCGGATATCAATTTTTGTCAGAGAGTCAGGATATTTGTTTTCTTGAAGATGATATTGAAACCTTTTTAAGCCGCTACATCAAGCCGAAGAAAGGAAAGTTCGTTTTAACTTCAGGAGAAGAGGTAGGCTCGTTTTCAGCAATTTTTAAATACACTGTTGGCCAAAGGAGAGGTCTTGGAATTTCCTATAAATATCCTCTCTATGTTCTTTCTATTCTTCCTGAAAAAAATGTGATAGTGGTAGGTTCTAAAGATGAACTTCAAAAAAACTCTCTTTATATAAAGGATATTGTGCTTCATGTTCCATATGGGGAAATAGATTGGAACTGTGTTGATATCCAGATTAGATACAGGGGCAAAATAGCAAGGATTGAGAGAATAGAAGTGTTGAAAAATGGTATATTTTTTGTAAAATTACACGCGAGTTTAGATGCACCTACTCCAGGGCAGGTGTGTGCCTTTTATTTTAAAGACACACTCCTTGGAGGAGGAGAGATAACTACACTTGAGAGGGGTTAGGCTATGGAAGGAAATATTGTAAGTCTTAACGGAACCGTCATTATTCAGATGGTTAACTTCCTTGTTTTTATGGTGGTTATGGATAAGGTGCTGTTTAAGCCTATGATCACCCATCTTGCGAAAAGAGAAGAGGAGTTGAAGCTTTTGAGCATTGAAGCTGAGGAGCTTCGTAAAGCTGCTGAGAAATTTCTCCAGGAGTATGAGGCTATCATTGCCGAAGCAAAAAGGAAGGCGAAAGAGCTTCTTGATGCCGCTTTAAGAGAAGCTAAAGAGGAGAAGGATAAAATCATTGCTCAGGCTCAAGAAGAGATGCAGCAGAGAATTGAGAAAGCCAGAGCGGAAATCTGGGCTTCTTTTGAAGAAGAAAAAGCAAAGCTTGAAGAAAGAGTTGATGAGATTGCAAACGAAATTGTTGAAAAACTGCTTAAGAAAGCTGCATAAGGGGGTTTTTAATGGCATCAGAACTTCTCTGGAAAACGATAAACACCATAATTCTTGTAGCGATCTTTTACAAGCTTCTTAAAAAACCTATATCCAATATGTTGACAAACGGAGTTAACTCTGTAGCTAACCGCTACGAAGGTGCTCAACGGGAGAAGGAAGAAGCTCTTGAGCTTTTAAAGGAAGCGGAGAAAAAGGCTAAAGAAGCAAAGCAGGAAGCAGAGGATATTGTGAAGCACGCAGAAGAGGTAGCTCAAAGACAGAAGGAACAGATAATAAAAGAAGCTCAGGAGATAGCTAACAGGATTAGGGCAGAGGCTGATGAAGCAATACAAAGGGAAGTTATAAAAGCAAGAAAAGAGCTTCAAAAGTATGCTGCTGAGAAGGCTATTGAACTTGCGCAGGAAAAGTTAAAAGGAAAAGTTGATGAGGAATTTAACAAAAAGATTATCAAGACAAGCCTTTCCCAAATCGCTAAGGAGGGAGTGCTTTGAGAGTGGATGTTAGGAAAGCAAAAAAATATGCTAAGGAACTTGTGAATAAACTTGCAAAAGAAGAGCTTGAAGAAGTTCATGAGGAGCTTTACGAAGTAGTATCTCTTTTTGATGAGAAAGCTATAAAGTATCTTTCAAGTCCAGCGGTTGATAAGAAAGAAAAATTTGATTTTGTTAAAAAGATTCTTGATAAGCTTGATATCACTATTGAACTTAAAGAAGTTCTCCTTGAAATGGCAGAAAAAGGAGATTTCCATCTTATAAAGGTTGTTGAGCAAGAGTTTAAAAAGTATGTTGACTTTATTTTGGGAAGAGTTCAGGCGGAGCTTATAAGCACAACAAATCTTGATAAAGAAACATTGAAGTTTGTTAAAGAACAGGTGGAAAAAATCTCAGGTAAAAAAGTTGGTCTTAATGTTACTATTGATCCTTCTATTATAGGTGGATTTATAGTTAAAGTTGGGGATAGAGTAATAGACGCTTCCATTAAAACACAGCTTGAAACTATTAAAAGAGAACTTGCAGAATAATAGAGAGAGGTGAAGGGATGCAGGTGAGGTCTGAAGAAGTTTTAGAACTGATTAAGAAACAGATAGAAGAGTTTGAATACTCAATAAAATTTGAAGAGACAGGAATAGTAATAAAAGTTGGTGATGGTGTAGCAAGAGTTTATGGACTTGAAGATGTTGAGTATGGTGAAGTTGTTGAATTTGAGGATGGAACTGAAGGGGTTGCATTCAACCTTGAAGAGGACAACGTCGGTATAGTTCTTCTTGGAGAAGGAAAAGGTATTGTAGAAGGCGGAAAAGTTAAAAGAACGGGAAGAATTCTTGATGTTCCTGTTGGTGATGCACTTATAGGTAGAGTTGTTGATGCTCTTGGTAATCCTATAGATGGAAAAGGGCCAATTGATTATGCAGAAAGAAGAGCTGTTGAGAGGATTGCTCCTGGAATTGTTACAAGGAAGCCTGTTCATGAACCGCTACAGACAGGTATTAAAGCTATTGATGCTCTCATTCCTATCGGTAGAGGTCAGAGGGAACTTATTATCGGTGATAGGCAGACAGGTAAAACTACAGTTGCTATAGATACTATTCTTAATCAGAAAAGGGAAAACGTTATCTGTGTTTATTGTGCTGTAGGGCAGAAAAGGTCCACGGTTGCTCAGACTATAGAGCTTTTAAGAAGGCTTGGAGCTTTAGATTATACTATTGTTGTATCTGCTACTGCTTCTGAACCAGCAGCACTTCAGTATATTGCTCCTTTTGCTGCTGTTACAATTGCTGAATACTTTAGAGATACAGGAAGAGCAGCTCTTATCATTTATGATGACCTTTCAAAACAGGCTGTGGCTTACAGGGAGATGTCACTTCTCTTGAGACGTCCTCCTGGACGTGAAGCTTATCCTGGCGATGTTTTCTATCTTCATTCAAGGCTTCTTGAAAGGGCTGCAAAACTTAATGATAAGCTTGGTGCAGGTTCTCTTACAGCTCTTCCGATTGTTGAAACAAAAGCAGGTGATATTTCTGCTTACATTCCAACAAATGTAATTTCTATTACAGATGGACAGATTTTCCTTGAAACAAACCTTTTCTATAAAGGGCAAAGACCTGCTATTAACGTTGGTCTTTCTGTATCAAGGGTTGGTGGTGCAGCTCAGATAAAGGCTATGAAACAGGTTGCTGGAAAGCTTCGTCTTGAGCTTGCAAGGTATAGAGAGCTTGAAGCTTTCTCTCAGTTTGCATCTGACCTTGACCCTGCTACAAGGGCTCAACTTGAACGTGGTAGAAGAATGATGGAACTTTTAAAGCAGCCACCATACAATCCTATTCCGGTTGAAAAGCAGATAGTTGCTTTCTTTGCTGCAATTAATGGTTACATTGATGATATCCCAGTTGAAAGTATTACTAAGTTTGAAAGAGAACTTTACGCGTTTATGGATGCTGAGTGTCCGGAGATCCTGAATGAGATTCTTGAGAAGAAGAAGATAGACGAGGAGCTTGAGAAGAAACTCCATGAAGCTATAAAGAGGTTTAAAGAGACTTTTGAAGTCTAATGAGAGGGTATAACAATGCCAGGTATGAGAGATATTAAGAATAAAATTAAAAGTCTTAAAGGCACCAAGCGGATAACGTCTGCTATGAAGGCGGTATCCGCTGCCAAGCTTCGTAAAGCTCAATCAGAGCTTTATAGAATAAGACCTTACGCAGATGTTATGTCTGATATGATTAAAAATTTGTGTTATAGAGCCAATCCTGATGAGCATCCGATTCTTGCTAAACGTCCTGTTTTTAGAATAGAGCTTCTTCTTATAGGTTCTGATAAAGGACTTTGTGGTGCTTTTAACTCAAACATTATCAGAGCTGTTAAAAAGTTTGCAAAAGAAAAGAAAAGAGAGGGAATAGCTATAAGTTTAACAACAGTGGGAAATAAACTTTCTCAGTTTTTCACTAAACACTCTAACTTGAAGGTGCGTAAAGAGTATAGGGATGTTTTTAGAAGAATTGGTATTCCACTTGCTGAAGAGATAGCAGAAGAGCTTTACAGAGGTTACGTTACAGAATATTGTGATGAGATTTATGTTGTTTACAACAGATTTGTAAATCCGCTTGTTCAGGAAGTTACTTTTGAAAAGCTCATGCCTCTTGAACCTGAAGAAACCACTTTTAAATCTGAAGGTGAATACTATATGGAGCAGGATGAGTCTGTTATAGATGAAGCTGTGGAAGCGTATTTAAGAGCAGCTGTGTATAGGGCTTTAAAAGAATCGGAAACATCCGAACATGCTGCTCGTATGACTGCTATGGATAACGCTACAAAAAATACTGAAGATATGATTCATAAGTTAACCCTTTCATTTAACAAGGCAAGACAGGCTGCTATTACGAAAGAGTTAATAGAAATTACAACTGCTATTGAGGCAATGAAGAAATAGGGAGGAAGGTAATGGCTGAGCACAAAGGAAAGATAGTTCAAATTGTAGGACCTGTTATAGATGTTGAATTTGAAGATGGAAAGCTACCAGAGCTTTATCATGCTCTTTATATCCCTGATGTTAAGCAGGTAACGTGGGATGGAAAAGTTACTAAAGGGAAATTATATCTTGAAGTGCATCAGCACCTTGGTGATAACAAAGTAAGATGTGTTGCTTTTGGTGCTACTGAAGGGCTTAAAAGAGGAATGGAAGTTGTTGATACCGGAGATTATTTAAAAGTTCCTGTTGGTCATGCTACAAGGGGAAGGATTTTCAACGTTGTTGGAGAGCCTATTGATGAAGGTGGAGAAGTCAAAGCTGAAGAATACTGGCCAATTCATAGATCTGCTCCTCCTCTTACTGAGCAAAAGTCAACAGCAGAGATTTTTGAAACAGGTATTAAGGTTATAGACCTTCTTGAGCCTTATGCTAAGGGTGGAAAAACAGGACTGTTTGGTGGTGCTGGTGTTGGTAAGACGGTTCTTCTAATGGAACTTATCCATAACGTTGCCATGAAACATGGTGGTTTTTCTGTTTTTGCAGGTGTTGGAGAGAGGACCAGAGAAGGTACAGACCTCTGGCTTGAGATGAAAGAATCTGGCGTTCTTGAAAATACTGTTCTTGTTTACGGTCAGATGAACGAGCCTCCAGGAAATAGATGGCGTGTTGCCATGACTGGAGTTACAATGGCTGAGTATTTCCGTGATGTTGAAGGCCGTGATATGATGTTTTTCGTTGATAACATGTTTAGATTTATTCAGGCTGGTTCTGAGGTTTCAGCTCTTTTAGGTAGAATTCCATCTGAGGTTGGTTATCAGCCAACACTTGCAACAGAAGTTGGTGCTCTACAGGAAAGGATTACATCTACCACAAAAGGTTCTATTACCTCAGTTCAGGCTATTTACGTTCCTGCTGATGACTTTACAGACCCGGCTCCGTTTACTCTGTTTGCTCACCTTGATGCCACAACTGTTCTTTCAAGGGCGCTTGCAGAGCAGGGTATCTATCCAGCGGTTGATCCACTTGAATCAACATCAAGAATGCTTGCTCCTGAATATGTAGGAGAAAGACACTACAAAGTTGCAAGGGAAGTTCAAAGATATCTTCAAAGGTATAAAGAGCTCCTTGAAATTATTGCTATTTTAGGTATGGAAGAGCTTTCTGAAGAGGATAAGCTTGTTGTTCACAGGGCAAGAAGAATTCAGCTATTCCTTACTCAGCCGTTCCACGTAGCAGAAGTATTTACAGGAATGCCTGGTAGATATGTTACTATTGAAGAGACTATTGAAGGTTTTGAAAAGATTGTTAATGGGGAGCTTGACCATCTTCCAGAAAACGCGTTTTACATGGTTGGAAATATAGAAGAGGCTATAGAGAAAGGTGAAAAACTTATGAAAGAAGCAGAAGCTAAAGCTTAAGAAGGAGCTGATTGATGGCTGTTAAGAAAGGTTTACATACAGTTGATTTAAAAATAGCATCTTTAACAGGTAAGCATTTTGGTGGTAAAGCAAAAGAAGTTTATGTAGATATGGATGATTCAATGATAGGTGTTTTACCTGCCCATCAACCTGAATTTTACAAGTTTAATGCTGCTTCAGTTTCTTTTATTAACGAGAATGGAGAAGAAGAAAAGTATTATGTTTATGACGGATTTCTTGAGATAGAGCAGGATCAGGTTCTTGTTGCTGTAAAAGATATTTATAAACCTGGTGAAATTACTGTTGATGAAGTAAAAGAAGAGATAAAGTCTATGGAAAAAGAGATAGAATCTCTTCCTGAGGAAGAGGTTGATAAAAAAAGAAAGCTTGAAGAAGAACTTGAGAAGAAAAAGGTGTTACTTCAAAAGTTGATGTTTTCTTAAAATTGTAGATGAGATTTTAAAAGCCCCTCTCAAGAGGGGCTTTTTTTATATATGGTTGTTTTGTTTACTTTTAAGATGTAGAATAAAATAAACAGTTTTTATATATAAACGAGGAAGGGTATGTTTCATCTTCTTTTTGTCTATGGAACATTAATGTCTGGTTTCTCTGCTAACATTTTTCTTTCAGATACAAGTTTTGTAGGTTATGGAATTCTCTATGGCGGAAAATTAGTGCATTTAAAGGAGGGGTATCCAGCTGTTGTTGAAGGAAATGGAAGAGTTTTTGGAGAGGTTTATCAGGTAGATTATTCTACACTTAAGGCTATTGATTTTTTTGAAGAATTTTTTGAAGATTTTCCCAGTCATAGTTTATATTTGAGGGTTAAAAAGCCTGTTAAATTACTTCCTTACAATGATTTTGTTGATGCATGGGTTTATTTTTTAAATTCCTCTTTGGTATCCATTGATTATATGGAAATTCTCTCAGGTAATTGGCGAGAGTTTCTTAAGAAATTTTTAATGATATAATAACAAGATATAATTAGAGGTTTTTATGTTTGGTTTTCTGAAGAATTTTTTCCAGTCGGAAAATAGAGATGCTGTAAAAACGATATCGGATCTTCTGGAAAAGCGTTCTAAAGAGATAGAAACTGGTGAATGGATTGCTCATGCTATTGTTTCTGCTGATGGGTTGACCGTTTATTCAAAGGTAAAAAATAAACACTATAATGTTGATAGATTATTTCCTTATGGTGTAAAAATTTTTGATACTGTTGCCAAGTTTCATGAAAAGTCCAAAGCATCTCTGAAAGATAATATTTTTAAGCAGCCTGAGGTTGTTGTTTATAGAACGGAATCTATGGAAGAAGTGTTTATATTAAAAAACAGGAGTGCTGGGCTTGATATATATCTTATATGGATTTGTGATCCGACTCTTACCTCTGCTGGATTTTCCACAGATAAAATGATGGTAAAGCTTTCTTCATGGCTTAAAGACGTTTCGGTGGAACTTAGAAAGATGATAGAGAGAAGGAAAGAAAAATATGAAACTTGAAGAGATTCTTTTTGGCCTTATAGGAACAGGAGGTTGCTGGAAAGTTTTTTTAAAGACAGGTGAGGGAGAAGGTAGCATTTACATTCATAACGGAAATATAATTAGAGTTGAGTATAAGAATGCTTCTTCTGAGCTCAAAGGAGAAGACGCTCTAAAGACAATTATTAAAAATTCTCCTATTGTGAAAAGTGTTGATTTACAGCCATGTAAGCAAAAGGTAGAAAAAAATATAGATTGTGATTTTTCTCTTTTAATGTCTCTTTTTGAACAGTTTAAAATGGAAGAAGATGCTTTGGAAGCTATTTCAGAAATAGAAACAAATATTCAAAATGTTTATGAACAGATAATAGTTGATTCTGAAAAATTTAAGGAGGTTCTTGAGGTTTGCTCAAATATATTTTCTGAAGGTTCTATGGATGTTCTTCTTTTCTTTGATAAAAACGGTGTTCTTAAAATAGAAGGTGTTATGAAAGATGCTGATATTGATTTTAGGGAGGGATTTTCAGTTTTTGTAAATGCAGCAAAGGAGGTTTGTAAAGATTCCGAATATATAGAAATTATCTCAAATATTGGAGAGAAATTTATTTACGGACTTTACAATTTAAAACTTGAAGCAGGGCTTGTTGCAGTTTTTGATATTATAGAAAAAGCAAATTTTGAACTTGATCAGGATCTTATAAGAGAAGCTTTTGAAAATGTTTTTAAAAAACTTTAGGAGGTGACAGGTGATACCTTTAATAACATATCTTTTTCAGAAAGCTGTGGAAAATCCGTTGATAGATGATGATCTTGTTCTTATAATAGGAGAAATAACTTCAGCCACAAAAACAATTGCAGGAAAAGTAAGAAAAGCAGCTCTTCTTGATATTCTTGGTTCTGCTGAGAAAGTTAATGTTCAGGGAGAGGTTGTTCAAAAACTTGATGAACTTGCAAACAGTATTATTACTGATACCCTTAAATGTACCGGAAAAGCCTGTATGCTTGCTTCTGAAGAAGTAGAGGATTGTCTTATTCTTTCAGATACAGGTTATTCTATCGCTTTTGATCCTCTTGATGGTTCTTCAAATATTGATGTTAATGTCAGTATAGGGACGATTTTTTCCATTCATAAAGGGGATATAAAAAAACCTGGTAAAGAACAGATAGCTGCTGGATATGTGATATATGGGCCAAGCACTATGTTAGTTCTTGCGCTTCCCGGGTTTGTTTCTGTTTTTATTCTTGACCCTGAAAGTGGAAACTTTATTCTTGTTGAGGATAACTTTAAAATGCCTGAAAAGGGGAAAATTTATTCAATTAACGAGGCTAACTATAACAAATGGGTGGATGATGGCTTAAGAAAATTTATAGATAGCTTAAAAGAGGAGAAGTATACTTTAAGATATGTCGGTTCAATGGTTGCCGATGTTCACAGGACCCTTTTTAAAGGGGGAATTTTTATATATCCTGCAGATGTTAAAAATAGAAATGGTAAGTTAAGGCTTCTTTATGAAGCAAGTCCTATGGCTTTTATAATTGAAAATGCTGGCGGTCTTGCAACCACAGGAGAAAAACCGATACTTGAGGTTGTTCCTGAAAAACTTCATCAGCGAGTTCCTGTTATTCTTGGCAGTAAATATGAAGTTGGAAAATGTATTGAATATTTAAAAAACGGATAGATAACTTGGAAACGGTAGCTATTGTAGATATTGGCTCTAACACTGTAAAACTTGCAGTTTACAAGGTGGATTTTAAAAAGAAGAAGTTTAAACAGATATTTAAGGAGTCGGCTTATATTCGGCTTCTTGATTGTGTTGATAATGATGGTTATTTAACTGAAGAAGGCTTTATAAAAGCACGGGTTGCTCTTGAGTCTTTTAAAGACAGATTGTTTTATTTTAAACCTTCTTGTGTTATAGCTTTTGGAACGTATGTATTAAGAGTGATAAAAAATCGCGAGCAGTTTCTTTCTAAAATGGCAGATCTTTTTGAAATAGAAGTTCTTTCAGGTAAAGAGGAAGCCTACTATTCTACTCTTGGGGCTTTGCTTGATATAAAGCAGAAATGTTTTTTAACTTTTGATATAGGTGGCGGGAGTCTTGAAGTGTGCAAAATTAAAGACAGGCAAATAAAATGTTGCAAAAGCTATCCACTTGGAACTCTTGAGTTTAAAGATTGCGTTGATGGAAATTCCTACAATATTTTGTGTGTAGAAGAGAAAGTGGAGAAATACGTAAAGAAAGATAAAAATATTTTTGGGGAATCGGAAAAACTTGTTGGTATAGGTGGGAGTATCAGAGCTATAAAAAAAATTACAGGAAAGCGAAAAATAAAGAAGAAACTTTTAAAGCAAATAATAAAGGAAATTCAGGAGACTTCTCCTATTAGGTTGACAGAAAAGTATAAAATTCCAATAGAAAGGACAAAAACAGTTTTGGTGGCAGCGGTGGTTGGACTTAAACTTATGAATATATTTAAATCTAAGGAACTGTTAATTTCAAAGTACAGTATAAGAGAAGGTATTCTTTATGAAAAGGTGGTGAAAAATGGGGAAAACGGCAGATCTTGCCAGTCCAAAACTTCTAATAAACAGGGAGTTGAGCTGGCTTGAATTTAATAGGCGAGTTCTTGAAGAATCTGAAGATGAGAAAAATCCACTCCTTGAAAGAGTGAAGTTCCTTGCAATATTTTTCACAAATCTTGATGAGTTTTTTATGATAAGGGTTGCTGGTTTAAAACAGCAGATTTCTGCTGGTATAACAAAACCTTCACCTGATGGATTAACCCCAAAAGAGCAACTTAGAAAAGTTTCTCAGAAAACAAGAACTCTTTTGAAAGTGGCTTCTGCTCAATATAAAAAATTGATAAGGGAGTTAAAAGCAAACTCTATTTTTATTCATAGATATGATAGACTTAACAAAACTCTTAAAAAGCTTGCTGATAAATATTTTTATGAATTTGTTTATCCTGTTCTTACGCCACTTGCTGTTGACCTTACTCATCCTTTTCCCCATCTTTCGAATCTAAGTTTTAACGTGATTGTTGAGATTCACGATGAAGAGTTAAAATTCGGCCTTGTCCCTGTTCCTAAAAATCTTCCCCGTTTTATAAAGTTAAAATCGGAGAATGGGGAGCTTCACTATATCCTTCTTGAAGACCTGATAATTCATCATATAGACAGTCTTTTCCCCGAACAGAATATTACAAATGTTGCAACCATAAGAATAACCAGGGATGCTGATATAGTTATTCAGGAAGATGAGGCAGATGATCTTTTTGAAGAGATAGAAAAAGGGATAAGAAAGAGGAGATTTGGAAAACCTGTAAGACTTGAAATGAACAACTGCACCGAGTATATGATAAACTTTCTAAAAGATGAGCTTGAGCTTCATGAAGAGGATATTTTCCATCTTAATATGCCGTTAAACCTTTCAGATCTCTGGGAAGTTTACGAGATAGATAAGCCTCATTTAAAGTTTCCTGTTTACACTCCTTATTATCCAAGCATTTTCAATATAGATATCTTTTCTGTTTTAAAAATGAGAGATGTTGCTCTTTTTCATCCTTACGAATCAATAGATCCTGTGGTGGAACTGATAGAAGAAGCTGCAGAAGACCCTAATGTTCTCGCCATAAAACAAACACTTTACAGGGTGGGAAAAGATTCTCCTATTGTTGAAGCTCTCAAAAAAGCAGCCCAGAACGGTAAAGAAGTTGTTGCAGTTGTTGAGATAAAAGCTCGTTTTGATGAGGAAAGTAATATTACTTGGGCAAAACAGCTTGAAGAAGAAGGGGTTCATGTTGTTTATGGTGTTCCTGGACTTAAAACCCACGCAAAGCTTTTAATGATAGTAAGGAAAGAGGATGATACTTTAAAAAGGTATATTCATATAGGCACGGGAAATTATAATGTTTCAACAGCTAAAATTTACTCTGATATAGGATTTATGACGACAGATTCTGTCATTGGAGAAGATGTTTCAAAACTCTTTAATGTTATGACCGGCTACTTTCATCCGCCGGAACTTAAAAAGATATATATGTCTCCGATTACATTGAAAAAGAAAATTTTAAGCCTTATAGAAAGGGAGATGGAAGCTGGAGAGAAGGGTAGAATTGTTGCAAAGATGAACTCTCTTGTTGATCCTGAAGTGATAAGGATGCTTTATAAAGCTTCTATGAAAGGTGTGAAGATAGACCTTATAGTTAGAGGAATCTGTTGTTTGAGACCTGGAATTGAAGGAGTAAGTGAAAATATAAAAGTCATAAGTATAGTTGGTAAATATCTTGAGCATGCAAGAATCTTCTACTTTAAAAATAAAGGTGATGAAGAAGTTTATATAAGCAGTGCTGACTGGATGCCGAGAAACTTTCACAAAAGAATAGAATCTCTTGTTCCAATAGAATCTCCTGAGCTTAAGAAGTTTTTGAAGAATATTCTTGAAATTCAACTGAAGGATACAGCAAAAGTGAGAATTTTACAGTCTGATGGAACCTACTACCGTCCCGAAAAGAGGGATTTCAATTCCCAGGAGTATTTTGAAAAGTGGATAAGAGAGGTGAAAGTATGAGAAAAATATTCCTTATAAGACATGGAAAGGCTGTTGATAGGGAAGAGTGGATAGGTGATGACTGTAAAAGGCCTCTCACAGAAGAAGGGGAAGAAGAATTTAGAGAGTTTGCACAAAAGATAAAATATTTGTTTCCTGATGACTTTATTATTGTTTCAAGTCCGTGTGAAAGAGCCTTAAAAACGGCTCAAATTTTAAAGGAAATAACAGGACAGAAGCTTAAAATTACAGAACTACTAAAGCCTGATGCTGAGGTGGAAGATTACCTTGAAGTTCTTGAAAAGTTTGACGGAAACATTGCAATAGTTGCCCACGAACCTGACCTTTCAATTTTCATGAATGAGCTTTTGTGTATCAATCCATCCAGAATAAAGTTTAAAAAAGGTGGAGTGGCTAAAATTATAGAGAAAAAGGGAAGATATTTCCTTTCATTTTTCATTACTCCTCAGCTTGTTTTTAAACTTTTTGATTCTTAACCTTTTGATATAAATTCTCGTTAGGTAGGGGGTGAGCACATTCTCCCCACCCTTTTCCAATACCCCCAGCCTATTAGCCACCACAAAAACATCCTCAAGCAGCACAACAGGGAAACAAGCAACATTAAGATTAAACAAACAATCCCACTTACTCTTTAAAACCTCAAAAGGCGTTCTCCCATTCATACC